>JAFAWN010000223.1 GCA_019241735.1 Terriglobales bacterium | reverse complement strand
TTCTGGTACACCGCGTCGGCGGTCCCCTGATACCACTGATCGCTGACCCGCTTCATCGGCGGAAGTACCTCCACAAACTCCCCGACCTCCCGGCCCAGAATGTTCCAGCCTTCGCGGATGTGACGATTCAGCGACAACGCTTTATATTGGGTGAGGATATAGACGCGGCGCAGCTCGGAATTAATGCAGTTGGAGAGGGTGACGTCGATAATCCGGTAGATTCCGCCAAACGTGACGGCCGGCTTGGCCCGGTCGCGGGTAAGGGGATAGAGGCGTTCTCCCGCCCCTCCGGCCATCAATACTCCGAGCGTGTCTTTCATGCGTCTTGGGCAGAACGCGCCGGGGAAAAGGGCCCTCAGCGCGCTGTTGAAGCAACCGAATACTAGCATAGAGCGAAAAACTGAAAGATATGAAACAGATTTTCAAAGAGCGGACGCTGAATATACTTTTCGCTATCATGTTCGCTTCCCATTTGGGTTGCGCACAACAACCGGCTCCGCCGGCCCCGCCCCAGAAAGACTCCGCCTCCACCAGGCATTTCGAGCACGTTTTGATTGTGGTTCTGGAAAATCAGGCATATGTTTCCGCCATTAAAGACCCATATCTCAAGCAGCTGGCGGAGGAAGGTGTGGAGTTCACCAATTTCCACGGCGTGGAACATCCGTCGTACCCCAACTACCTGGCGATGATTTCGGGAAGCACTTGTGGCATGCATGGCCTGTTAGGGGACGATCAGAAGACGTTCCCCGATGACAGCCAGCACAAAACCATCGGCGACGGTCTGGACTGGAAGAATTATGCGGAAAGCTATCCTGGAGTGCCGGGCAAGACTCCATACTTGGGCGATGATCGGCCCCACGCTTATGCCCGAAAACACGTGCCTTTCCTGAGCTTTGAAAAGGTACAGAAGCACGCCTACAAAAATGTGGTGTCGGTTAATACCAATGACCCCCACAATGCCTTCATCACCGACGTCGAGAACTCGCGGAAAGATCCTAAAGATTCAAAATACAAGGCATTGCCGGCGTACATGTTCTACTCACCCAACATGAACGACGATGGCCACGATACTAACCTCGGGACCGCCTCGACCTGGCTGAAAAACTTCCTCGTAAACTGGTTCCCCCCAGAGGCGCGCGCCGGGACCTTGATTGTCGTCACTTTTGACGAAAGCGAACCTCCGGAGAGGAAAACCAATCACATCTATACGGTCTTGCTAGGCGACATGGTCACAAAGGGCAAGAAGATTAACGAACGCTATGACCATTTCGACGTGCTCCGGACAATTGAAGATAATTTTGGCCTTCCGACTTTGAACTATGGGGATGCAAAGGCGAAGGTCATCAAAGGCATCTGGAACGAGTAGGCGGCGCTTGACCGGGCAATCACCGCGCGAGTAAAGTGCTCCTCAGGAAATATTTGCCATGTCCAGTGATGCAACCAAGTATTTCAAGTTTGGCGCCGCGATGCTGGTCATTGTCGTTGCGCTCGGCTACCTGGCGTACACCGGAGTGCAAGAGAGCAAAAGCTATTACGTGACGATTAAAGAACTGCGGCAGAAGAAGGACGACGTGTATTCGCAACGGCTCCGGGTCGCAGGTAACGTCGAACCAGGCTCCATCAAGCGCAGTGGCACACGGGTTGAATTCGTGCTGGTGGAGCAGGACGAGAAACTCGCCGTGGACTATACCGGCACCGAAGCTCCTCCCGACACATTCAAAGACAACTCCCAGGCGTTGGCCGATGGCACTTTTGGGCGCGACGGCGTGTTTCATGCGAAGCAGTTGCAAGCCAAGTGTGCATCGAAGTACGCTCCACAACAGGCGGCGGCCCGCTGATATCCGCCTGACGTTGCAGCCCACCGGGTTGGTTTAGGCCTTAACCAAAGCGTGCCCTCCTCATCTCCCGCCGTCGTTCTCGAAAATCTCACCAAACAATTCGGGCGCTTCACCGCACTGCGTGGGGTGACGGCAGAGTTTGCCCCCGGACGCATGTACGTCATCGTCGGTGACAACGGCGCCGGAAAAACCACGCTTCTTCGCGCCCTCGCCGGACTGGTGCGGCCCACGCGCGGTCGGATTTTGATTTTGGGCACGAGCGACGTGCGAGCGATTTGCAGCCAGGTCGGCTATATGGCGCACGCTTCGCTCTTATACGACGAATTGAGCGGCATGGAAAACCTGCGCTATTTCGCCCGCCTCTATGATCTGGCTGATACGTCGCGATGCGCCGATACCATGTCATCCGTCAACCTGGATTCGCAACTCAATCGTCCCGTGGGGCAGTATTCGCAAGGGATGCGGCAAAGATTATCTCTGGCACGCGCGCTACTTAATAATCCTCAGATACTGTTGCTGGATGAGCCGTTTTCTAATGTGGATGCAAACTCTGCGACGCAAATGGTGGGCTTGCTCGCGGGATTGCGCGATCAGGGGAAAACAATGCTGATTGTCACCCATCAGTCCTCGTTGCTGGAGGGCGTCGCTGATGAATTTGTTCAAATGCAAAACGGCCAAATCGTAAATCGCAGCCAGCGGGACGCTAATCAATGACCAGCATCATCCAAGCGACATTGGCCAAGGATCTTCGGCTGGAATGGCGTTCGAAGGATGCCATCAACTCCATGCTGTTTTTCGCCCTGCTGGTGGTTGTGATCTTTAGCTTTGCATTCGATCCCACCGCTGAGGAATCCCGGCGGATTGCCGGCGGGCTCATCTGGGTGGCGTTGCTATTCGCCGCGGTGGTTGCGCTGAATCAGACTTGGGCGCGGGAGCTGCGTAATCAAGCTTTGGAGGCATACCGCGTCTCTCCCGCTCCGGCCAATTCCCTGTTCTTGGCCAAAGCGTTCGGGAATTTTGTTTTTGTGGCCGTGCTTGAGTTGTTGATGACCCCGCTGTTCATCGTATTTTATAAACTCCGCGCGATAGGGCCTGCATGGCAGCTCATAATCGTCGCCGTACTCGGCACGTGGGCGCTCGTGGTAAATGGCACGTTTTTCGGGGCGATGTCACTACGCACCCGGAACCGCGAAATTATGCTGCCTCTCCTTCTTTTTCCAATTTCTATCCCCGCAGTTCTGGCCATGGTTACCGCGACTACCAATATCCTGACCGGCGAGAGTCCCGCGAAATTCTGGATTGTATTGCTCGCGGCATACGATCTGGTGTTTACTACAGCCTGCCTGCTGCTGTTCGAAACCGTTTTGCAGGCCGAATGAGACGCATCTTCCCCATTTTCGCTGTCCTGACTGCGCTGCTGCTGGGCTACGCTTTCTACCAGGCGATGTTCGTGGCCCCCAGAGAGCAGACCATGGGCGACGTGCAGCGGATTTTTTACTACCACGTCCCATCCGCATGGACGGCATTCCTGCTTTTTTCGCTGAACTTCATCGCCTCCATTCAATATCTCGCCGGACGCAATCACTTTGCCGACCGATTCGTAAAATGGGCTGCAATAATTCTTGGAATTGCCGGGTGCATTGCTGCATTTGCCATCCGCCCACTGCCGTACGGTATGGAACCTTCGTCCGTTGCAACCACCGCTGTCGCAATCACCGGACTGTATTTTTTCATTCGGAAATACTTTCCGGGCGAGAAGGCGGATGTGTTGGCCCTGGTCACGGCGGAGGTCGGCGTAGTTTTCTGTACGGTGGTTCTGATTACCGGTCCCATATGGGCAAGGCCGGTGTGGGGCATTTGGTGGACTTGGGATATCCGCCTGACCTCCACGCTGGTGTTGTGGCTCATTTACGTCAGTTACCTTCTGTTGCGGCGGTTTTCCAGCAGCGATCAAACCCCGGCACTGGCCGCGGCGCTGGCCATCTTCGGCGCGCTCGATGTACCGCTGGTGTATTTCTCAATCTGGTTTTTCCGCACGCAGCATCCATCTCCAGTAATTGGTGGCGGCGGCTCAATCGATTCGCGCATGCTGCACGTTTTACTGCTCAACTGGCTCGCGTTTCTATGCTTGGCGGGGATGCTCTGCTGGCTGCGCTATGCGCTTGAAACTTTGCACCGCGCGGTCGACGAGCGCCGCGCCATAGAAAGTATGCCCGAACCCCGGAGTGCGTCATGACATATCTTTATGCCGCTTATGCCGCGACCTGGATCATTCACCTCGGATATTTGGCGTGGCTGGGAAGCCGCTATGCGCGTTTGCGGAAAGAAATCGAAGAATTGAAAAGATAGGAAAGTCCGCGTGGCCGCGGATCCTCCATCACCTGCGCTTGGCTTTCTTCCTGGAAGGATTGGGCCTGCGGCCTCCCCAGATAATCATTGCGCTGGCTCCCTAGGTAGCATCGCTGGTATCGCCGCTGCTTGCGGACCGCAGAAATTCGTATTTTTCGATTGTTGCGGCAATGCCGACGCGTGAATTCGGCCCCCGCACGTCTCCGAACCGCTTTTCAATTCGCACTACCCGGGCCGAGAATCGCACTCGCATTGGCTCGGTCAAAGTGACGTGCGAAGGGAAGGTCAGCACTACATCCAGTTGGCCGCCTTTCGGGACCGCGCGGTCAAGATAGAAGAACACGCCTCGGGCACTGACATTCTGCGTTTCGGCTAAAACTTCGCCCCTTAGTTGGGAGCAGAACTTGATTGCCGCAAACAAACGCATGTCGAATCGCGGTAGCGCGCGCCGGTCCGGCGATGGTTGCATGGAATGATTTTCGGCGCTTAAGAGCGCTTTTGGGTCGTCCATAGTCTTCCGCCAGAAACGTATCGGGTCCAATTGTTGGGGAGGCGGGGAAGGGTCGTCGCGCAGACGAGGGAGAACATCGTTAGTTATAGCAATTCCGATGCCACACGCCGAGCGTCCGGATGTTGGAAAATAACGTCGTCCCACTGATTGCGGCTTGATTTCGTGCCGGACAGGGCAATCATTTGCGGAAATGCCATAGATAGAAGGAACTAGCAAGAGAAGTGATACTTTTCTTCCCACTCAATGCTTCCGGCATCTCCGTTCGCCCATGGCGGCATCTGACAAACTACGAACCTTGACAGCGTATGCATCAGGTGTTTAAGTAATCAGTTGCTTTCCAGGCCTTTTTCTGCTCAGAAAAGTAGTATTGCGCCGCACTTTAGCCGCGATGTGGTGGGACTATCCTCTCTTGCCTATTTCCGGGGATTCGAGCCGAACTAGCACTCGCGTGAAGTTAATCAAGCCGGAGGAGTCGTGACATTGAATCGCCATTTGCGGCAACAGTTATCGGGTAAAGCTCTGCTGGCGGCTGCTGCCCTGTTCTCATTCGCTGCCCTGCTCCTTGGAAGTGCCTCCCCCAGCCACCAGGGATCTGATAGCTCCCCCCTAAACAATCCGTCATGGCTGGCAACTCCTGCGGATCACGCACGCGCTGTTACCGCCGAAGCCGCGTTCAGCCGTCTGCCCCTAATCTTTGAAGCCAACCAGGGCCAAAGCGATCCCCGCGTAAAGTATCTTTCCCGGGGCTTGGGCTACGGCCTTTTTCTTACACGTGATGAAGCCGTGCTCGATCTCCGGCCGGTCGCCCCCAAAACGCCCGATTCCATTCTTCGGATGAGCCTCGATGGCGCGAATTCCACCTTGACAGTTGCCGGGGACCAACTACTTGCGGGCCGCAGCAATTATTTTGTCGGTAGGAATTCTGCTAAATGGCGGCGCGCTATCCCCCAGTTTTCCACTGTCCGTTATCACCAGGTCTATCCCGGCATCGATCTCGTCTACTACGGCGATCAGGGACGCCTGGAGTATGACTTCCAGATCGAGCCAGGCGCAGACCCGCGGCAAATTTCTCTGCGCTTTCACGGGCAGAACGGATTGCACTTAAATAGCGCTGGCGATTTACTGCTTGTGACCGCTACCGGCGCGGAGGTGCGCCTTCAGGCTCCCCACGTTTACCAGGCAAATGGAAGCAGTACTGATCCCGTTGATGGAAAATTTGTTGTCAAGAATGACGAAGTCAGCTTTGCGCTGGGGCCTTACGACCGCCGACGAAGCCTGATCATCGATCCCGTGCTGGTTTACTCCACCTATCTCGGCGGTGGCGGCGCGGAAAGCTGTTCTGCCCTGCTTGGGGTCACGCCTCCGGGCGGTCCTGGGACGCCGCAGTGTCCGGCGATAGCAGTGGATTCAGCTTCCAACATTTATGTAGCAGGTGCGACCACATCCGCTGATTTCCCCGCCCCCAGCGGAGGGCTCGGCTTCCAAAAATGCCTGGATAATCTTGCGAATGCGCCGCCTTGTCCGGCTGCATCCCAGAGCGACGCCTTTGTGGCCAAGATCAATCCTAATGCCAGCGGCAGCAGCCAACTCATCTACGCCACTTATCTGGGCGGAAGCGGCATGGAGTACACCGCCGGCATCGCGGTGGATGCGCAAGGCGACGCAATCGTCGCCGGAACTACTACCAGCGCAACTGACTTCCCCACCGTGAATGCATTCCAGGCGGCGCCAGTATCGGCCGGCAGCCACGTCTTTGTCAGCAAGCTGAACCCCACAGGCTCGAGTCTGCTTTACTCGACCTACCTTGCGGGAAACGGAGATGATGTTGCCACCGGACTCGCGCTCGATGCCGGAGGCGATGCTTACGTGACCGGGACAACAACTTCCACCGACGCCGCCGGTGCCAGCACAGAATTCCCCGCGATTCCAGGGGCCTTCGAAACTACCTCCACCGCACCCATAGAATATTTCTTCAGCCGGCTCAATCCGTCGGCCAGCGGATCTGCCAGCCTGATCTACTCCACCTACATCGGGCCTCTGGCTCCGGTGACAACCGGCAATGCTGTTGGCGGCGGAATTGCGGTGACGCCCGGCACCACAAATCCGGATGTTTACCTGACCGGTGGCACCAACCTACTTCTGCCGGTGGTTAACGCTTATCAGGGCACCGTGCGCGGCACTCTGAATGCCTGGGTTGCGAAGTTCACCGCTCCTGTCAGCCCCAGCACGGATTACACCCAGGGTTATTTCACATATCTCGGCGGCAGCGGAAGCGATGTTGGCTACGGCATCGCCGTCGATTCCAGCTCGAATGCCTATGTGACTGGTTCGACCACTTCCCCGGATTTTGTCACCACGGCGCCGACCGGGGTCGCAGCCTTTCAGCCTTGCCTTGACGCTCCGCCTCCTGCGGTGGCGCCTTGCACCACGCCGCCTAGTCCGAAGAGTAATGCCTTCATTGCAAAACTGGGCACGCCCTGCACTGGGACAGGCTGCACCCCAACGACTGTCCCCTTGAAGTATTTCTCCTACCTCGGAGGCGCGGGGCCGGATACAGGATTAGCCATTGCCGTCGATTCCAGTAGCGACGCCCGCGTAACCGGTTGGACCGAGTCCTCAAATTTCCCGGTATTTAACCACCCTGCCGGCGTGGGGGCTGGCGGCGGCGTGGACGCTTTCGTCGCCAGCATCGACACTGCAGCCACAACTGCGTGTACTCCCAGTTCTTCGGTGGTGTGTCCCGGCTATTCGACTTACCTCGGCGGCAGTAACACGGACGTCGGGACCAGCATTGCGCTGGATCCGCAGCAGGCTACCTATGTTGCCGGCGAGACATCCTCAGGCAATTTCCCCCGGGCCAATCCCTTTCAGGCGAGTTTGAATGGGCCCAGCGATGCATTTATTAGCAAGCTGGCCGCCAACGTCAACTTCACCGTAACTGAGAGCGTCGAGCCATCCGGCACAGTTGGAGTTGGCAACCAGGTGGTGTTCACTTACACGATCACCAATACCGGTGATCTCGCCACGGGCGTGACATTCACGGATACGTTCCCCACCTCCGGCGCCCCCACCTTTGTTTCCGCGACGTCAAGTCCGGGCAGTTGCAGCACCCCGGCAGGGAACGCGGTGGAATGTTTCATTGGTACGCTTAACACCAACGCCGTGGCCACGGTTACAGTCACCTTTACCGCCACCGCGGCAACCGCAGGATTCACCGATTCCGGCCAGGTGACCGTCGCCGGCTCAGGAGCAGTCTTCACCGCATCGACGCCTGCAAGCGTAACGGTAGTTGATTTCTCGGTGAGCGCAACTCCGCCCAGCGTGACGGTCACGGCCGGACTGTTTGCCACCTACCAGATCACCGTGTCTCCAGTCCCCGCGGGCGCTACCGATCCGAGCACCGTCTCTTTATCTTGCGGATCAGGGCTGCCGACCGGCGCAGCTTGTGTTTTCACCAATCCCACTTTCACCCTGGCCACCGGCCCGCAATCGAGCACATTGAGAATTACCACTACACAAAGGGTGACCACCACCACCCAGCTCCTGCGAGAGACCGCGCCGCTGTGGGCAACCTGGCTCCCGGTAGCAGGATTAGCTCTGTTGAGCATGCCCCGCACCGTTAAAAAGCCGCGCAAGCATCGTCTTCCCGCCGGTCTGTTACTCGGAGGATTAATAAGTCTCGTGCTGTTGCAAGTCAACTGCGGCAGCAGCCATAACACATCCACTACCTCGGGCACGCCCGCTGGAAGCTACACGATTACCGTCGATGCACTATCAGGGACGGCAACCCGCACCACCACCGTGGGTTTGGTGGTGCAGTGACAAATGCGGAAAGCACACCGCCGGGAAATCGGATTTGCTATACCCGCGGATCGGATCCGGTTTCCCAAAACTGGCTCTTGACAGCTGCTCCTGAACCGATGAAAATATCTTAGCTTTTTTGTCGCTGTTCCCTTTCATCCCTAAATCCGGCCCGCCCCAAGCTGAAAACTCCCAGGCTTCGCTGCTGGAGGCGTTCCGCATCCGTTCAGGAGCAAGTTGATGTTCATCTCTGTCCCAGGTCGCCGCCTGCCTTTCCCGCCAACTTCGCACCGGTTCCCCAGCTTCGGCAAGGCCCTTATGGCAGCGCTTTTCGCATTGGTTTTGCTGTCAGGCGCACACTCATTCAGCCAGGTCGCGGGAACCAACGTCAACATGGTTTCCGGGACGCAGTGGCCTACTGGCGACCCCTTCCTGCAACGCCAGAATGAACCTTCCATGGCGGTGTCAACCCGCAATCCGTTTCACCTCCTTGCCGGAGCGAACGACTATCGCACCGTTGACCTCGCCACTGAACTGACAAATGAAACCGGAGACGCATGGCTGGGCATGTTCACGTCATTTGATGGCGGTCTTACCTGGCAAAGCACGTTGCTGCCGGGATGCCCGGTTGCCGTTCCGCAATGCGCCGGCACCCTGCAAAGCCTCGGCTATCAGGCGGCGGCTGATCCTGTGGTTCGCGCTGGCACGAACGGAATGTTCTATTACGCCGGACTGGCCTTCAATCGCAACGTCGGAGGGTTGAGTTCAATTTTCGTTTCGCGATTGATGGACCTGAACAATCAGGAAAACGGCAATCCGATCGCATTTATCGATAACCACATTGTCGCCACCGGCACGAATCAGCAATTCCTCGACAAGCCCGCCATGGCGGTGGATATACCCCGGGCCGGTGCTTCAACCTGCACCGTTAGCGTCCCCGGACCCAATAACACTAAGATCCAACAATCGTTCCCGGGCGGGAACATCTTTGTCAGCTATACCGATTTCCTCGCAGCTACGAAGACTAACGCCACCCCAACACACCTGATGTTCACCCGCTCCACCAATTGCGGTTCTACCTGGAGCAAGCCGATTCAGCTGAACACCGGCAGCACCACCAGCCAGGGCAGCGCGATTGCAGTCAATCCCGTGAATGGAAACGTGTTCGTTGCCTGGCGACAGTTCAAATCCACTGGCGTGCCGGACGCAATTATGGTGGCACAGTCTCAAGACGGCGGAAGAACGTTTACCACTCCCGCCACAGTTTCGCAGTTCACCCCGTTCGACGAAGGCACATCGCCTACTTCATTCCGGACTAATGCTTATCCCGCGCTTGTAGTTGATAACCTCGGGATTGCCTATGTCGCCTACTCTGCGCGTGGAGTGGGACCAGGCGGTGATGCCCGCATCGTGATTACGGGATCGCTTGATGGCCGGCTGTGGACCCCACCCATACCAATCGATAGCCCGCCACAAAATCCAACCACGAACCCCTCCGGACGCGGGCATCAGATCATGCCCGCCATGACCTTCGCTAATGGGAAACTAACGGTACTTTATTACGATCTGCGGCTGGATCACTACGTGGATTTTTACACTCCCGGCAATCTGGGATCTTATTCCGCAGCACTTGAACCTGAGGGGGATTTGCCCGGTAACCCTACCGCGGTTTTCAGCACATTCATCGATGACAACAACCTGAGCCGCCGCCACACTATCGATCTGCGTGTGCTGGAACTGGGACTGTTCCCCGTGCCCTCGGTCGGCCCGTCGGTTTTAGTGTCGCAATATCAGTACGGTTGCTGCTTTGATGGCAACAACATCGAGCAATTCAAGTTCAATCCTCCGAACCTGCCGCTATTCGGCCAAGGATCGGAACCATTTCTTGGGGATTACATCGACATAGTGCCGACGCCGCAATTTTTGCCCAGCGGCAATTCGTGGAAGTACAACTCAACTCCGAGCACCAATCCGCTTTTTCATGCGGCCTGGACCGATAACCGCGACGTCGTACCTCCGCTGGATGGAAACTGGAAAAACTACACCCCGCCATATTCTCCATCTCTTGGGACCCAGAGTTTGTTTGATCCCACGCAAACCACCCCCACCTGCCAGGTTGGCCAGGAAGGAATGCGTAACCAGAACATTTATACGGCGCAGATCAGCGGCGGCCTTGTCGTTGGCGCCCCCGGAAATTCGAAGCCCCTGGGCACCACTACGAATCCCATTACCCAACAGACAGTTCTTTTTCAGCGCGCTTTTGCCGTAGAAGCGCAGAACCAGACTGGCGTTCAGAAATATTTCCGCTTCGTAATCCAAAATCAGCCGCCCGGGGGACAGGCGTCGTTTCTTCAATTTTCGCCGTTGACAACCCTCGACCTCACCGTGCCTGCGCTCTCATCGGTTTCGCGTAGCGTGTTCGTTACCTCGACAAATCCCAAAGCCTCGATCACCGTAAGTGTCACGGAAATTAATCAGATTGGCGGCTCCACGGTTAGCAACGGACTGACGGGCAATGCGGTGCTGAACCCGGACATCACCAATCCATCCATCACCAATCCCAGTATCACGAATCCGTCGATCACGAACCCTTCAATCACGAATCTGGAAGTTTCGAATCTATCGATTACGACTCCTTCCATTACCAATCCGTCGATTACCAACCCGTCGATCACCAATCCGGACATAACGAACCCCAGCATCACCAATCCCAGCATCACCAACGTAAGCGCGACCAATCCGTCGATTACGAATCCGTCGATCACCAATCCGGACATTACCAACCCATCGATTACCAATCCGTCTATCACCAATCCGGATATAACCAACGGATCGATTGCCGACATCTCTTATCCGATAACGAATAACGGAAACACGACCTCCGCTTACACGGTGAAATTGGCGAGCACCAGCCTGCCGCCGAATGGAATTGTGCTCCAGTTGATCGTGAACAAGTCTTATCAGACACCGGGCGCGAACAACTGCCAGCTGACGACTGAAAACCACTGGATCACGGTCGCAAACATCGTGAACCCAGCATTGACCAGCGTTACGGACAAGAACCTTTCGAACCCCGACATCACCAACCCGCTCGCGAACGAAGCGTCGGTGACGTTGAATCCGGGCGAGAATGGCATGATTATCGTGCGGCTGGTGAATCCCAGCCCTTCGACCATACCCTTCGACGCGACTACTTTTCTGTCCACCATCGTTCCGGCAGTCGTGAAGCAGGCGGGGAACACGCTCGACGTTTTCAAGAACCCCGGGAACCCCGTCACTCCGCCGTTGACACTTTTCATCACTACGCCGTCGCTGCCGTCAATTTCATCCGGATCGAACTACTCACAACAGCTGCAATTCATCGGAGGAGTCTCGGGGACGCATAACAACTGGTCCATCATTTCTGGAAACCTTCCCACCGGAATTAACCTCAACCCCAGTACCGGTTTGATATCCGGCTCCGCCACCCAGTCCGGCACCTTCCCGGTTACGATCCAGTTGGCAGACAGCGCCAGTCCGCCGAACCTGGCGATTGCAAAATACACGCTGGTGGTAATTGGCTCGCCGATTACGATCACCACCACTACGCTGCCGGAAGCCGCCGCTGGAGACCCGTATCCCTTCCCGAATGGTTCCGCGCAGATTGCCACCACCGGAGGGAATCCCGGGCCGCTCACCTACTCCGTGGTCGGAGGCGCGCTGCCGGCAAGCATCGCGCTCAATCCGTCCACTGGAGCCCTCACCTCTACCAACGTCAGCGACGCGCCCACAACCTATTACTTCACGGTTCAGGTCAGTGACGGAGTGCAATCGCACACGGCGACAAAGGCGCTCTCGATCACCGTGGTCCCGCTGTTCATCGGAACCACCCCCAACACCCTGCCTTCAGGGACGGTTGGAGTACCGTACTCGCAAAATTTGACCTCAACCGCAGCCACTCCTCCATACACCTACGTGCTCGATAAGTATTCTCCGCAGCCGCTGCCGCCGGGGTTGAACCTCAGCACTCTGAATCCGACGACCGGATTGCTGAGCGGGACCCCGACCACCCCTGGAAACTACACGTTCGTGATCGACGCGTTCGACAGCTCAACTACCAGCCCGGTGCCGCAGGAGTATATCGAGTACATTTCGGTTGTGATTAATCCACCGCTCCCCCCGCCGGGGGCGACGTTGCTCTTTTCGAGTACTCCTTCTGGGCCAACTGTCGCGGGACAGACTTTCCCGGTCACCGTGCAACTCGCCGACGGCACCGAATCCGAGAACCCCGTGCCCCTTGCCGGCGTCCCAATCCAAGTCTCGCTATCGTCGAACCTCTGCCCCTCGTCGGTGCTTTCGGGGACGTTGACCCAGCTTACTGACAGTAATGGCCAGGCCCATTTCAATGACCTGAGCATTAATTTGGGCGGGAGCGACTACCAGATGACGGCAGTTGCCACCGGGGCGCCGTCAGTGAACGGACAAACGTCCCTCACTACCAATGCCGGCTTCTGCCAAACCCAGGGCAACATGACCAGCGTGCGCAACGTCGCTGCGGCAGCCCTGATCGATGCCAGCGCTCCTCCGCTCGGATCTCAGGATGATGGGACGGTGTTCATAACCGGCGGAATTTATGGCTCTGCGGACACGGCAATTTCCAACAGTGCGGATTTATACCAATCGGCATCCGGAACCTTTGCCCCGGCAGGAACGATGGCTACTCCCCGTGCCGGTCACACCGCCACAGCTCTAGGCAACAATCAGGTTCTGGTCGCCGGAGGCTATGACAATAAGAGCAGCATGCTCATGTCTTCGGCCACCACCGCGGAGATTTACACCTATCAACTCTCGTCGCCCATGATCAAAGGACCGATGGCCGGTAATTCGGTGGCGAGTAATTCGAAAATTGGTCCGTTGCCCGCCTCTAACCTGGGCGGGTACTTTGCCCCCACATCCGGCGGGATGCTCACCCCCCGCTATGGCCACACCGCAACACTTCTGAATAACGGCATGGTGCTGATCACTGGCGGGGTCAGCACTACCAACACTTTCGACCACGGCATCGTGGGCAGCTGCAATTGCGCGAACGGCACCGTGGTAGCCCAGGCTGAGCTTTACGATCCGAGTACCGGGATGTTTATCCCCGCAGGCACCATGAACACTCCACGGACCGGCCATACCGCGACGCTACTCCCCAATGGCAGCGTGTTGATAGCCGGGGGATCAAGCCAGATCTTCGGAGAAAGTCCGCTGAATACGGCGGAAGTGTTCACCTTGAATGCGTCCAATCCCGCTACCTCCACCTTCACTGCCACTGCTAATAACATGAGCCAGGCGCGAGGCTCGGCAACCGCGAATCTCACCTGGTACTTTGATGGCAACGTCACGCAATACCGGGTGCTGGTGGCCGGCGGTTTCAACAGCAACCTTTATCCCACCGGCTGGGACAATACTGCGGATTTGTATGATCCGGGAACGAACAGATTTACTTCCACCGCAAATCTCAGCGATGCCAGATACTCAGCAGTTGCGGTCACGCAGATTAATGGGACCGTGCTGGTCGCTTCCGGATATGCGTTAACTTCGGGACAACCAGGTTTCGGCCCGGTCAACAATGCGGAGCTGTTTTACCTGGACACTACAGGGACGGGAACATTCCAATCGCGGCCGGCGATGGTCGTGGCGCGCAGCGGCGCTACGGCGGTGGGGAAGTTTGGCGGCGTCAATTCGGCTTATGGCGGCATAATCGTAATC
Source organism: Terriglobales bacterium (assembly GCA_019241735.1). Taxonomy (GTDB): domain Bacteria; phylum Acidobacteriota; class Terriglobia; order Terriglobales; family Acidobacteriaceae; genus JAFAWN01. Next base: position 2,062 of record JAFAWN010000223.1, on the reverse strand, counting down.
ATGGGCGGCGACGCGAACGGCACCGCGGAAGTGTATTTCTCGGGCGTGCCGCAAAGCTACTAGGAACGGCAGGCGGACGCCCTCTTCCGCCTGCTAGAATTCGGTCAGTGTTTTTCCTTCTCGGTCTCGAGGTCGGGCCTGACCCAGAACCCGGCAATTTTCCAATTGCCCTCTTTATCTGTCACCGATAAGTCTTCAATCGCTTTCCCTTCAGTGCATTTCGCCGCAAAAACAAACCGGTAAATTCCCATACTTTTTGTATTGTCGGAGAGCTCGCGGCTGATGAGCTGTCCCCGTTGTCTCGCCACATCCTGACAGGCGGCAATCCACTGCTCTTTCGTCATTTTGCGCATGGCCGCGTCAAAAAAGTTGTACATTTCCGCGCAATTGCCGTGGTCGAACATTGCCAGGACCGAATCTGCAAATGTTCGGGCTTCAGCGGTTCGGTCTTGCGTCCAGGCAAGTGGGGCGAGTGAGAGGACCGCGACAAAGATAATCGCCGCAGAGCCGCGACGACAATAGTCGAGCGAAATTGTTTGAGGCTTCACGTCGAACCTCCAGTATCTGGAACCATCGCCACCCAAGGGTCGGAATAGAGTTCCGCCTGCAAAATATATTCTCGCCAAAGCCGCGGACCACTATCCGCGAATCGCTCTTCGCCGCGATGATTTTCTAATTGAAACACCGCTGCGTTACCATGTCTCCTAACTCGCTCCCTAACTTCGAATGTCCCTTTCAGACTTCCTTATCGGCAAGCCGCTACGCTCATCGGACGAGCGCGGAGAGCAGATCGGCCCGGTCGCCGGCATCCCAATCTTCGGGTTGGATGCTCTTAGCTCTGCCGGATATGGCCCCGAAGCCGCACTGACCTTACTCATTCCGCTCGGCGCTCTCGGACTTCATTACATCCTCCCGATTACGGCAGCAATTCTCATCCTGCTGATTATTGTCTATTTTTCCTATCTTCAGACCATCGCCGCCTACCCCAACGGCGGAGGCTCCTACACGGTTGCCCGGGAAAATCTGGGCGAGTCAGCGGGACAGCTTGCCGCGGCCGCGCTGATGGTTGACTACGTCTTGACAGTGGCGGTCGGTATTTCCGCCGGGGTGGGCGCGCTCGTTTCGGCGCTTCCGAAATTGCTGCCGCACACTTTGTTAATGACTTTGGTAATTCTCGTAATCATCGCGGTGATCAACTTGCGAGGGATGCGCGAAGCCGGGCGGCTTTTCATGCTCCCCACATACCTCTTCGTCGGATCGCTGGGCGTCGTCATTGTTATGGGGGTGGCCAGGGCGCTGTTGAGTGGCGGCCATCCCGCGCCGGTGGTGGCCCCGCACCCGCTGCCCGCGGCGGTGCGAGTCGCGGGCGTATGGCTGCTCCTTCAGGCTTTTGCCAGCGGATGTACTGCCATGACTGGCGTGGAGGCGGTCAGCAACGGAGTGTGCGCGTTTCGGGAGCCGACCACCAGGAATGCCCGCATCACCCTGACCATCATTATCGGCATCCTGATCGTGTTGCTTGCCGGGATAGCTTTTCTCTCCCATGCCTATCACATTGGCGCAACCGATCCCGGTCAGCCGGGATACGAGAGCGTGCTCTCACAGATGATTGGCGCGGTGGCCGGCAAAGGGATCTTTTACTTCATTGCCATTGGATCGATTCTGCTGGTTCTTTGCCTCTCTGCCAACACTGCGTTTGCCGATTTTCCCCGGCTCTGCCAGATCATCGCCCTGCATAAGTCTCTGCCAAGTTCCTTCGCCTCCCGCGGCCGCCGCCTGGTGTTCTCTCAGGGAATATTTGTACTGACGTTTCTGGCCGGTCTATTGCTGTTGATTTTCCGGGGCATCACCGACCGCTTAATTCCTTTGTACGCGGTCGGCGCATTTCTCGCCTTCACTCTTTCGCAAGCTGGGATGGTGGTCCACTGGCAAAAAGTTGGGGGCCACGGCTCCCGAAAAAGTCTCGTAGTAAACGCTCTGGGAGCGGTGGCGACCTTCGTTACGGTTTGTGTGGTTCTGGTGGCGAAGTTTGCGGAGGGCGCCTGGATCACCTTTCTTCTGA
>JAFAWN010000106.1 GCA_019241735.1 Terriglobales bacterium | reverse complement strand
AACTACATGTAGGCCGGACACAAAACCGGACGCGGCCTATAAGTTCTTTGGTTGCAACGTACTTGGAGGTCTGCAAAACCTTTATTCGGCGGTTCGATCCCGCCCCGCGCCTCCAACAACTTACACAGAACAAACAGTTTTCGTCCCGGATCACAGCGGACGGAAACCAACCGAAACAGGCGAAGAAAGATCGCAGCGCACAATGTGTCCCCGGCACTGCTTAGGGCAGCTTTATCACCCAGATGTTGCGAAAGCTGATGGGCTCGCTTTTGTCGCCGTGGGCTTGCAGTTTGATGGGCGCTTCGGTATACGCCTTATAGAATGGCTTGCCGATGTAGAGGGTCTCGCCCTGCAGTTGGTAATGATCTTCGACCAGCACGCCGTTGAAGAAGACCGTGGCGTAGGCGGGAGTTTTGAGAGACCCATCGGATTGAAACGTGGGCGCGGTCCACACGACGTCATAGGTCTGCCATTCGCCGGGCCGTCGGCTGGGATTGAAAAGAGGAATGGCCTGCTTGTAGAGGCTGCCGGCCATGCCGTTGACGTAGGTTTTATTGTCGTAAGCGTCGAGCACCTGCAACTCGTAGCCGGCATCGCCCGGACCGGTGGAGGCTAAGAATACGCCGCTATTGCCGCGAGCCTGGCCGGACCCGGTGATGTCGGCTGGAATTTTCCATTCGATGTGCAGTTGATAGTCCCTGAACTTCCCTTTGGTTTCGATATTGCCGGCCTTTTTGTTGACGGTCAGAAGACCGTCGTGCACGTCCCAATCGGCCGGCGATTGCCCGTCCTTCGCTGAGACCCAATGATCCTCATTCTTACCGTCGAATAGGATCACGGCATTCGAAGGCGGTTCGCCGCATTTGGCGCCCGGGTTCACCTTTTCGGGTACAGGCTGCCAGATTTCGGTATCTTCCGGTTTGGCTTTGGTCTGCTCTTGCGCAAATAGCGTGGCGGCCGCACCTAGTAAAACCGCTAGCGCGAGCGACTGTGAAATCGAAGTTCTCATGACGAACTGAATATATAACCAAAGCGTTCAACGTGCCGGATGCGGAAAATTGCGCGTCAGCGCCAGCCCGGAATAGCGTGCGCTCGGTTCCCAATCGTGAGAAAAGCCCGTTCTCTTGCCCACTTCCCAGGTGGTCATTCAGGACTGTGGAAGTGATCGATTGAACAATGCGTCAACATTCGTGGGCTGTTCGCAGCAGCATTAACCACAACTCCGGCGGTGATGTTGGCGAATACTGGAGGACATCATGAAGCCGCGGTTTGTGGTCGCGTTGTCTATGTGCTTTAGCTTGCCTGTGCTAGGACAACACAGGGAGCAGGACCGGCTCAAACAGTCCTACCTCGTCCTGGACGAAATTCTCGGCATGCCTGACAAAGGCATTCCTCGTGATCTGCTAAGCAAGGCGGAGTGCGTTGTGGTGTTTCCGTCGGTAAAGAAAGCGGCCTTCGTCGTCGGAGCGAGCTACGGGCGCGGGGTCATGAGTTGCCGCTCGGGTGAAAATTTTCGCGGGCCCTGGAGCGCTCCCGCGATGTTTGCTATGGAAGGCGGCAGCTTTGGTTTTCAGATCGGTGGCCAAGCGACCGACTTCGTTCTACTGGTCATGAACGAGAAGGGTGCCCGCTCGGTCATGTCGAGCAAAGTAAAGCTTGGCGCGGATGCCTCGATTGCGGGTGGTCCAGTTGGCCGTACCACATCGGCCGAAACCGATATTGTGATGAAGGCCGAGATCTTGTCCTGGTCGCGGAATAGGGGTGTTTTTGCTGGAATTTCGCTGGATGGTTCGACCTTGCGGTGCAATCAGGAAGCTAACAAGAACCTCTACGGCAAAGAGCTGAATGCAAGGCAGATCATCTTGCAGCGCGAGGTAAAGACACCTACTGCTGGCCAGCAGCTTATCGCATTGCTCAACAAGATTTCGCCTAAGCACACGTGAACGGGTGCCGCTGGTAACGCCATCACCCAGGAGCGCGGAAGCACATCCACCGGAACCGCGGACTGCTTCACTCCGGAATCAGTGGAACCAATTGCACCGGAATCCGCCTCTGATA
>JAFAWN010000453.1 GCA_019241735.1 Terriglobales bacterium | reverse complement strand
CAGTTCATCCCGCGAGCCGAGCTCGTCCACGACGTCATCAACGAAATCGAGATATTCACGAATCAAATCGCGTGCCGGCACTTCGGTCTGCTTGCCGAAATCAATCAACTTTCCCTCCAGGCCATAGCGGGCCGCCCGCCATTTATTTTCCATAAGCAAAGCGCGACGGTAAAGCCGGAACCCCTGGTTGGCCGCGTGCAGCTTGTAAAGCTTGGCCACAGTCGCCTGAATCAGTGCCGCCAGCGCGATGGTTTCATCCAGCCGCATGGGAATATCGCAGACTCGGAATTCGAGCGTATTGAAAAACGGATGCGGCCGGATGTCCCACCAGATTTTCTTGGCATTGTCGATGCAGTTGGTCTTAATCAGCAACTTGACAAAATTATCGTATTCCCCCCAACTGGGGAAATAGTCGGGAATATTCGTGCGCGGGAATTTATCGAACACCTTGCAACGATAAGATTTCAAGCCGGTGTTCATTCCCCACCAGAACGGGGAATTCGTGGAAAGCGCCAAGATATGCGGGAGGAAATATCGTGCGTGATTCATCAACTGGATCGCCGTCTCTCTGTCGTCCACGCCAATATGCACGTGCAGTCCAAAAATAAGGTTGGCGCGGGCCACCAGTTGCAGATCTTCAACAATATTCTTGTAACGGTCGCCCTCGGTTATTTGTTGCGTTCGCCAGTCGGTAAAAGGATGGGTCGCTGCGGATGCAAGACGTAATCCATTTTCATGCGCCAGGGAAATCATGTCCCGGCGCAGCTTTTTCAGCTCCGCTTTCGCCTCTTTAATATCAGTGCAGACAGACGTGCCGACTTCCACTACCGATTGGTGCATTTCGGCCTTGACCCGCTCTTGTAGAAGCAGTCGCCCTTTTTCCAGTATCTCAGTGTGGATGTGGGAGCGAAGGTCGCGGGAAACGGGATCAACCGTTTGGTATTCTTCCTCGATCCCTATTGTGAAAGTGGGCATCATGGCTAAAAACCGCGCCGGCGCAGTATTCACGCCGTTTGGCAGCCATTAGTATAGCAACCGGATGGGGAAGAATCGCCCGAAAAGGCCACCCCGCGATGGGGCGATTAGTAGCTAACGTCTTGCCCTGGCCTCTTTCCGGGAAGGCACGGCCGCCGCGCTTTCGGCGGCTTTAGGGCCTGACAAGAATGAAGACCAGCGTAAATCGCGTGCCGCATTTTCGTCGCTGAGGGCCTTCTTCACTGCTAGTTGCCCCACCGAGTTCACGATCCAGTGAAAGTTTTCGGGTCCGACTGAGTTGATGTCGGCATCGGGGGCCGGATTCATAAAGTCGATTGCATAGGGAACGCCGTCTTCGACAGCAAACTCCACAGTATTCAAGTCATAACCCAGTGCGCGGCAAAGTGTCAGCGCGTCCCTTACCACGCGGTCACGGAGCCGGGGGTCAGTCGGCGGAGGGTTCTTTACATATCGCTCGTGAAAGGGCGCCTTAGGGTCGTAGTGCATGATGTGCACCTCTTCCTGCCCCACGACATAGCAACGGAAGTACTCCTTGAATTCGACCCCGTGTTGCAACGTCATGCAGAGATCGGCGGTCTGATCATAGAAATGAAAAAACTCCTCCGGAGAATGGACCTTGTATACGTGCTTCCAACCTCCACCCGCGTAGGGTTTCAAAAATGCCGGAAAGCCAACGTATTGAAAAATGTCATCCCAGTTTAACGGGTACATCAAGTTGCGCATGGACTGGTCGGTAGTGCCTTCAGGATGGCGCTTATGCGGAAGAATAACCGTCGGGGGAATAGCCACGCCCAACTTTGTTGCCAGCGAGTAATTAAAAAACTTATCGTCGGCGGTCCACCAGAAGGGATTATTGATAACGAACGTGCCAGTCAGCGCTGCATTCTTCAGATACGCCCGGTAAAAAGGGATGTCCTGTGAAATGCGGTCGAGGATCACACGATACCCACTCGGCTCGGCCATCTTTACTCCGCCCAGCCTGACGAACTCAGCTTTCACGCCTTCGACTTTCAGCGCGTTGATGTGCTCAACCAGAGCCCCCGGGAAGGTATTTTCCATCCCGAAGAGAATACCTATCTTCTTAGTATCCACATAAACTCCTGGGTCCCCATTGCGTCGTTTCGCGCAATTCAGGAAAAATATTTTATCGCCATCTTCTGCCACAACGGCCAGTCATGCTTCGAATTATCCCCCCAGATATCCAGCAGGTGAGGAACTCCCTTGTTGTGCAACATGGCGGAAAGCTTGACGTTTTGATCCAGACACATGTCCCAATCCGCCGAACCCAGCACAATTTTCATCCGCCGGTAACGGCTTAAATACCAGTCGTCGCTGGTGTTCGGCAGATAATCCGTGGGACAGTTGAAGTAACAGTCGTCGTCATAATATCCATCGAGAAATTGATGTATATCGAACGCACCGCTCATGCTGATGCAATGAGTAATCGGGTCCGGATACTTTAGGGCGAAATTGACCGCATGGTAGCCTCCGAAGCTACACCCTGTTACCGCGAGTTGAGGGGAGGGATTCTTCCACCGCAAAAAGGGAATCATCTCGTGCAGAATGTATCGCTCATATTGCAGGTGGCGAAGCACTCTCTGCCGTGGATGCACGCCTTTGTTGTACCAACTTTCCGTATCGACCGCGTCGGGGCAAAAAACCTGCAAGCTTCCACGATCAATAACCGATGCCAGCAGCCCGATCATCCCCCGGTCTTCATACTCAAAAAACCTGCCCATGGAGGTTGGAAATACCAGCAGCGGCATGCCCGCGTGACCGAAGATCAATATCTCCATGTCGCGGTGAAGCTCATGGCTGTACCAGCGGTGATATTCGCGATTCATAAGTGGCGAGCAATTATGGTGTAGCGGCCGCAGTATCTTATATCAGGCGTGCTCTAATTTGTTATCCAGCTCCGCGGGCTGGTCCTGCTGTTGTTCAGGATCAACATTTCTGCTTATGGCTCCGACTGCAGTGCGGCGATGGTGGCTTCGGTCTTACGTGATCACCGGGTGCCTTTTCCTGGCAGCGATATTCGGGTTTTTTGGTGTAAATCGCATCGTGAACCGCTTCCGGGAGCAGGAAAAAGCGCTGGCCCGCCACTTGTATGAGGAAGGGCAATTGGACCAGCGCTCGGGAAACATGCAGCGTGCGATCGAAGATTACCGCGCAGCGCTCACTTACAGTCCGGATGACTTTCAGTATCAGTTGAGCCTAGCGCGAACGTTGCGAGATTCAGGGAGGACCGGGGAAGCGAAATCTTATCTGAAGCTTTTATGGGAGCGGTCGCCGGAAGATGGTCCGGTAAATCTTGCTCTTGGGAGGCTGGCGGGCCGGGAAGGCTCGATCAATGACGCGATCCACTATTACCACAACGCAATTTACGGGGTATGGGCCTCGGAGCCGGAAGTAAACCGCCGCAATGCACAGTTCGAACTCATTGAATTTCTTCTCAAAAGGGAAGCCGTTCTACCCGCGCAAGCAGAATTGATCAGTCTTACTTCGACGCTGCCGTCAGACCCCGCTCTGCATTTGCAACTCGCGCAACTGTTCGCGCAGGATCAAGATTACCAGCACGCTATCGGGGAATACGAAAAGGTTCTCAAACAGGAGAGCAAGAATTCAGACGCATTGACCGGCGCCGGCGAAGCGGCATTTAAACTTGCGCGCTACCCGGCCGCAAGCCAATACTTGACTGCCGCCGTCCGTGTAGGCGCCCGCGATCCCGCTGCTGCGAAGCTGCTGGAAACTTCTAATCTCATTCTGGAAGCTGACCCTCTTGAACGGGGACTACCCGTCGCCGAGCGCAGGCGGCGCATTCAAACGGACTTCGTACAGGCGGGCAAGAGGATGGATGAGTGTGCTGCAAGCAAAGGAATTGATCTCAACGTCTCCACGCAACCTCTCTCTGATTTGAAATCACGCTGGCTCCAAATGAAACCCAGGGTGATGAATGGCGCTTCACGTGAAGATACGGAAGCCGCGGAAGCCGCAATGGACCTGACTTTCCAGGCAGAGAAAAAAACGGACGAAATCTGCGGACATCCAACCGGGTTGGACGAGGCTTTACTTTTGCTCGCCAGTGATCACTCGGGAGCTGACAAATGAGCGAAAGCATCAAGCTCCCAGTCACTGCTCCTTCCCATGCACGCTCTTTGCTTACCCGGCTCGCGAACCCGCCCACGTTCCGCGAAGAGCGCTTTTTCCTCATGCTGGCGGTTTTTATCGGAGTTTTTTCGGGATTGGCTGTCGTGTGCTTCGGACTGGCCATCGATTGGACCGGCATCGGTTTGCTAGGAGCGCTGCCGCGAAGCCATAGTCTCCGCACCTTGCTGGCCCCGGCGCTGACCAGCTTACTCGTCGCGTTTTTTGTGATCCATATCTTCCCACTGGTCCGTGGGAGTGGAGTGAATCAAACCAAAGCCGCTCTTTACATTTTTAACGGCTACATTCCGTTTCGTACCGCGATAGGAAAATTCATCACCGCAGCACTGGCGATTGGGGCAGGCCACTCACTCGGCCCGGAAGATCCGTCCCTGCAAATCGGGGCAAGCCTGGCTTCGGCACTAGGGCGGAGAATGGAGTTGTCGCGCGAGCGATTGCGTCTGTTGGCCCCGGTCGGCGCAGCAGCCGGGCTCGCGGCCGCATTCAACGCTCCTATCTCGGCGGTGCTGTTTGTGATCGAGGAGGTAATCGGCCGCTGGAGCGCGGGAATTTTGGGCTCGGTGGTGCTATCGGCAATTTCCAGCGTCGTTGTAGTGCGGTGGTTTCTCGGCTCTCAACCCTTATTCAGAATTCCTGCGGTCGGATTGATGCAGCCCACGGAATTGATTGCGTATGCGGTACTGGGGCTCATCGGCGGTTTGGCGGCAGTCATTTTTGCTAAAGCCATCGCCTATTTCCGGCCGTTGTTGCGATCGCTGCCGCGCTGGACCCAGTATTTCCAATCCGCCGCCGCCGGGTTACTTATTGGACTCATCGGCTATCTTGGGGCCCCACAAGTCATGGGCGCCGGCTACCGATACATGGATGAAGCCATGCACGATCAGTTCACCTGGCAAGTGCTCGCGATGCTTGCAGGATTAAAGATTATCGCAACCACATTGTCATTCGTGACCGGAACGCCGGGAGGAATGTTCGCTCCAACGTTATTTATCGGCGCAATGCTCGGAGGTGCGGTAGGTGGCTTTGAACGGATTTTCTATCCGCATCTCACCGGTTCAACAGCTACATACGCGTTAGTCGGCATGGGCGTTTTGTTTGCGGCGTTCCTGCGCGCACCCATGACCTCGGTGTTCATGGTGCTGGAAGTTAGCGGCAATTACTCCATCATCGTGCCTGTAATCGTGGCGAACGCATGCGGCTACATTGTTTCGCGCGCGCTGCAACCGGCCGCGATTTTCGATCTGTTGGGGCGGCAGGATGGTCTCGATCTTCCCTCCATGGAGGAGCAACGTGAAGAGGGCGTGCTGCGCGTCGAAGATGCCATGGAACCCCCCACCGGGGTGATTCTGGACTCCGCAGATACAGTGCAAGCGGCCTATCGAAAGCTGGAGAAGGAAACAGGCGAGACTTTTCTTCTGCGGCTAAAGCCCAGCGGATGGAGTAGCGTCAGCAAAACCGCCTTACAAAGCCTGGCTGGCGAAGGTAAGGGGGATAGCTATCTGTCATCCGTTCTGCCAATGGCAAAGCTGCCATATTTGCACCCCGATCTCCCGCTCGAAGCAGCGCTGCGCTATGTGTACCAAACCGCGCTGGTGCCGGTGGTGAGCCGCGCCGACTTGCGCAAGCTGGAAGGGGTGATCTCGAGCGAGGCGGTTTTCAACAAATACCGGATGGTCAGCAGGCACGACTAAATTTCGAGAATTACCGGCATGATCAGCGGACGCTTCTGCGTCTGCTTCGAAATATAGCGTTTGAGATCGGTGCGGATTTTTTCCTTGATCACGCCGTAATCGGCTTTCTCTTCGTCGCTGGACATCTCCAGGGTCTGCACCACGATCTGCCGCGCGCCCCCGATAAACCCGTCTTCGCCCGGAGAAAATCCGCGGGTAACAATCTCCGGCTGAGCCTCAACCCGTCCCGTTAATTTGTTGATCGCGAGAATGGGCAGCACGATCCCGTCTTCACTGAGGTGACGCCGGTCTTTGATGATCAGGTCTTCGACCACGTCGGTGCGCGAGCCGGAATCGATGCAGACACGTCCCACATTAATGCGGCCGGCCTTGCGCGCTCCCAGCTCATCGAATTCCAGAATGTCGCCGCTTTCGATGAGCATCACGTTCCCGACAGACCCGCGCATGGCCCCGGCCAGCTCGGCATGCAGCTTCAGCTGCCGGTACTCGCCGTGGATCGGGATAAAGTATTTCGGCTTCACCAGATTGATAATCAGCCGGAGCTCTTCCTGGCTCCCGTGTCCGCTGACGTGCACGGGCGGCGAAGTTCCGTCGTCGTAGATTACGTGCGCCTGGCGTCGGAAAAGGTGATCAATCATGCGGTAGATCGCCTTCTCGTTGCCGGGGATAATCCGCGAGGAAAGCATCACCGTGTCGCCCTTCTCGATCTTCGCGTGCTTGTGATTGTCCACTGCTGCCCGCGACATCGCCGACATCGGTTCCCCCTGGGTCCCGCTGATCAACACGCACACCTTTTCCGGGGGATAATTCTTTACTTCGCCGGGATGAATCAGCAGCCCCGGAGGAATCTCAATGTATCCCAGGTCTTCCGCGATCTCCGCGGAGCTGTTCATCGACCGTCCAATGAATGCCACTTTTCTTCCGTGCTCCGCCGCCAGATCTACCGTCAACTTTATGCGATGAATGGACGATGAGAAGCAGGTAATAAATAACCGCCGCTTGGTGTGCGCGAAAACTTCGTCGAACTTGCGCCGCACCGCGCGCTCACTAGGCGTATATCCTTTGCGCTCCACGTTGGTTGAATCCTGAAATAGGGCGAGCACCCCCTGCTTTCCGTACTCGGCAAAGGCATGTAGATCGAAAAGGCGGTTGTCGGTGGGAGTGGGATCAACTTTGAAGTCGCCGGTATGCAACAGAACGCCGAGCGGAGTGTGTATCGCCAAAGCAACGCAATTCACCAGGCTGTGGGTAACTTGAATGGGATGAATCGTGAATGGCCCGATGCGAAAACGTTCCCCCGGGTGGATCTCCCGAAGCTCAGCCTTTTCGAGCAGGCCGTGCTCTTCGAGTTTGTCTTCAACGTACGCCAGTGTGAATTCCGTGCCCCACACCGGCACGCTGAGCTCGGAAAGAATCCAGGGCAGGGCGCCGATATGGTCCTCATGGCCGTGGGTGAGAACGATTGCCCGGACCCGGGCCCGGTTTTCGATCAGATAGGAAATGTCAGGAACAACAATATCGACGCCAAGAAGTTCGGCCTCCGGGAACATCAGACCGGCATCGATGACGATAATATCGTCTCCCCAGCGGACCGCCATGCAGTTCATTCCGAACTCGCCAAGGCCGCCCAGCGGGACGATTTGCAATTTTCCAGTTGGCATTAATGAGGACTTGATCCTAGCATACGCGCTGCAAGCTCCCATTAAACGCGCGTGCGTAAAAGATTGTGCGCGGCATTTGCGCTCGGCTGACCAAAAAAGGAACAGCTGCCGCGCAAGTGAAAGTTTAAGCAGCGTCGTCGGGGTCACGGACAGCATCCAAGTAGCAATGATTGGCCAGACTGCAAAATCGTGGCTTCGCCGTCGAATCGAAAGCGGGTTGCAACGCGGGTTTCAGCGCGCATATCAGACGGTCAGAGTAAATCCCTCTAAATTCCTCTTTCAGCTCCGCGCCGGGTACGGCCTGCCAATCTCCACCTTTCAAGGCGTTTACTCGGTGGATGTGGAACGCCTCGATCAAGTCGCGCAGCGAATCATCCACGGCGGCATGAAGACTGCAGCCGCCGAAGGCGCCGGCTTTGGGATGGGCGGACTTCTAACCATCGTGCCCGACCTGGGCATTCTGTCTGCCATTACCCTGCGCATGATTCAGAAGCTAAGCCTGCTTTATGGATTTGAGATCAGCAGCGACGAGGAGACAGCAGAACTCTGGATCGCTGCCGCGAGTGCCGCCGGCGTTGATATCAGTCGCGAATTGCTGGAGAAGGAAGTGGTGAACCGATTTGTGCCTCGAGTGATTCAGAAAATCGCGGCGAAAGCCGGCGCCGAAGTAGTTGAAAAGTGGTCTGGCCGTCTGATTCCATTTGCCAGTTCCGTGATCGGAGCGGGATTAAATTATTATTTTGTCCGCGCCTGGGGAGAACGTGCCCGGGCGCATTTCCGGCAGCGTCATCTGGACGTGCGCAAGTTGGCCTCTGTGCCTAAAAAGCCGGTGGTGCTTGATTTTCCGGATGTCCAGATAATTTCCAACTAAACTACCGCCGGACGCGCACCTGGCGCGGGCCAACTCGTGGATTCGGCGCAACCGTCTATCTCAGCCATTCTTCCAGTTCGATTGACTTGTCGGTTTTGTCATCGCGGTACTTGACAATGACCGGCGTGTACAGGGAAAGACCCCACTCGAAACCTTTTCCATCTTTAAGCGCGCGCGAACCGGGAACAACCACGGCGTTCTCGGGGACTTGCAAAGGCTCGCTCTCGCTGGAGCGATAGATGTCCTGTCGCGGGATGTCGTAAATCCTCGTCGCCCGCGTCAGGATGGTTCCCGCGCCCAGCACCGCCCCCGCCTTCACCACCGTGCCTTCGTATACACCACAATTCCCGCCGACCAGCACGTCATCTTCGATAATGACCGGCGCGGCATTGATGGGTTCGAGAACCCCTCCAATCTGCGCTGCCGCGCTCAGGTGCACCCGCTTGCCCACTTGCGCGCAAGAGCCGACGAGGGCATGTGAATCGATCAGCGTGCCTTCATCCACATAAGCGCCCACATTGATGAACATTGGCGGCATGCAAATCACCGTCGGGGCAACATAGGCACCCAGCCGGACCGACGATCCTCCCGGAACGACGCGGACCCGGTCTCTTACCGTGAAGCGGCGAGCAGGGAAAGTATCCTTATCCACGAATGACAGACTGGTGTCTTCTCCCATCTTGCTTAGCTCACCCAGGCGAAACCCCAGCAGGATTCCCTGCTTGACCCATACGTTAACCACCCAGCTGCCGTCGATCTTCTCCGCGGCGCGAATTTTTCCGTCCGTAAGCTGGTCGCGGAAGTCCATGAAGATCTGCCTGGCGTCATGATTGCTCTCGATATCGGCAATCGCGGCCAGACGTTGAATGGCTGTCTTCAGAGATTCCATAAGGGATTTAGAAGTATGTCGAAAAGTATATAGAAGATTATTGCAGGCAAATGTCCTACCGGCAGCATAGACACTCACTGCACGCCTCCTCAAAGATTCTCCCTTTAGAAATTCTGCCCTTCTGTGCGAGACGAACCAAACTTTCTCTACCTCAATTCTCAAATCGTGGTTATAGTTATTTTGCTCAGCGATTCACTGACGACAACTGATCTGGCTGATGGCAAGGAAATCCGCATCCACCATCGCGCAGGATGAGTTGTATCCACCGTTTGAGGAGCCGGCCGGCGAGGAATTAGACGACCGGCGCATGCTCGACTTGGACGTGGAGCAGGAATCGCCCTTCCTGCGCGGGCAGAAGCGTGTCTCCGCCCGCCGTGGGGCCATCCCCAAAAAGGCTGCTAGAGGCCTGCTTTGGAGTGTAGTTTCGGTTTGTCTTGCCGGGGCCGCTCTGGCTTCGGCTGCCGCACTTTATAACTATGGCGAGCATTCCTGGCGCTTTCGCGTCAATTCCAGCGACGACATCGACATTCGCGGCCTCGACAATGTGACCCGTTCGCAGGTGTTGGATGTCATGGGCGGGGACATTGGGCGAAATATCTTTTTCATCCCGTTGGCCGAGCGGAAAAAACAGTTGGAGCAGATTCCCTGGGTGGAATCGGCGAGCGTGATGCGTTTTGCTCCCAACCGCCTGCGGATTGAAATTCATGAGCGCACCCCGGTGGCTTTCGCCCGCGTCGCTTACAAGATCCTATTAACCGACGCCGGCGGCACGCTTATGGATCTGCCCCGGGCGGGCAAGAAAAAGTATTCGTTCCCGGTGATTCTGGGAATTAATCCAGGCGAGCCGCTATCCACCCGCGCCGCCCGAATGAAGATTTACAACGACTTGCTTTCGCAATTGGATTCCGGCGGAGCCCATTACTCGCAGGACCTGGCCGAGGTTGATCTGTCTGATTTGGATGATGTGAAGATAACCGCCTCCACACCGGAGGGTGAAATTCTGATCCATCTCGGTTCCGCGAACTATCTTGATCGTTACAAGGTGTACGTGACTCATTTGCAGGAATGGCGGCAGCAGTTCGCGAAGCTGCAATCCGTCGATCTGCGGTATGACCACCAGATTGTGCTCAACCCAGACTTGCAGGGGGCGATCACCCCTGGCCCACTACCGAGTGCTGCTGCGAGGGCGGCGATAGCGGCCGGCGTGAAGCCCGCGATGCTGGTGACCCGAGGGAGTGGAGGACCCAACGTCCGTTCCATTATCAAGCCGGGCGTGGCCGATGGCAGCGTGGAGGCGTCACCTTCATCCGAAAATACCAAGCCGCAAAATGTGCAACGCCAGAGGTCGAACCACAAACAAGCAACACTTCGGCGAACTGCGGGCCACAGAAAAACTAAACTACGCTCCTCTGGCCTCAAGCTGAGCGCCGATTCCGGGAGTAGCCCCTCACCCTCGCATTCAAACCCACCCACCACCACTATCGCGGCGGCGAAAACACCGCACCAGCCGGCAAAGAAGAAGCCCAGTCCGTCAATTTCAAAAGGTGAGGATACTCCTTAGGCATGGCGAACCAGTACGAAAATCTTATAACCGCAATCGATGTAGGCAGCGCCAAGACCTGTGTTGTGGTGGCGGAGTCTACCGATCAGGGGCTGCGTTACCGCGGTCACGGGCTGGCCGAGTCTCGCGGATCGCGCAAAGGGGTCATCGTTGACCTTGAGAAGGCAGTGGCTTCCATACAGAAGGCGGTAGAGCGCGCAGAGGATGTGACCGGCGTGCCCATTGAGCGCGCGCTTCTCGGAGTGGCCGGGTCTCACGTGCGCGGCATGAACAGTCACGGAGGCTTGAGCTTCGGCAATCGCGCCCGCGAGATCGCCGGAGAAGAAATCCGGTCGGCGGTAGATAAGGCCCGCACCATCCCTCTGCCCGCCGACCGTGAAGTGCTGCATCTGCTGCCGCAGGAATTCATACTCGATGAGCAGTGCGGCGTCCACGATCCTTTAGGGATGATGGCCATGCGCCTGGAGGTGCGGGTCCACATGATTACCGCCGGCGCCGGAGCCACCCAGAATGTTGTCAGTGCGGTTAACCGCGCCGGGGTCCACGTGGATGACACAGTTTTTGAGCCTCTCGCTGCCGCGGACTCTTCTTTACGCGCGGACGAGCGTGAACTCGGAGTCTGTCTCGCAGATATGGGCGCGGGTTCCACCAGCCTGATCGTGTTCCACGAGGGCGCGGTTGCCCACACCGGCGTCTTGCCCGTTGGCGGCGACCATTTCACCAGCGATCTGTCAATGGGTCTGTGCACACCGGTCACTGCCGCGGAAAGAGTCAAAAAAATGTACGGGAATGCCGCCGTCACCTTGATTCCTGAAGGAAATGAAGTTGAAATCCCGTCGGTCGGCGACCGTCCATCGCGCCTGATATCGCAGCGTATGGTCGGAGAAATTCTCGAGCCTCGTGCCCGGGAGTTGTTTGAAATGATGCGAGACAACCTTCGGCATACCGGGGCGCTCGACCTTTGTGCAGCCGGCATTGTCCTCACCGGTGGAGCATCCCGGCTCCCGGGCCTGGTTGATATCGCTGAATGTGTGTTACGGCGTTCAGTACGGCTGTCGTGGCCCCTGCCTCTGGCAAAAATGCCCTCGACATTGGCCGAGCCGGAGTACGCAACCGTTCTGGGATTGATGTTTTATGGACAGCGGGCGCGGATGGCTCGCGGCAACCACGAGGAAAGATGGAGTTCAAAGTTGAAAGCAATATTTGCAAAAATCAGTGCCTAAGGGGATCAATCCAATGTCAGTGTCGGAAAAAAAATCTCAATCAGGTGCAGCCATGGAAAAAAAAGAGGACATTCGCATCAGCTTTAACGAAGATCCCCGCAACGATGCCAAAATCAAGGTCATCGGGGTCGGCGGCGGAGGCGGGAATGCGGTCAACCGCATGATCGACGCGGGTATGGATGGAATCGAATTCGTGGTCGCCAATACCGACCTGCAGGCGCTGCGTATGTCCCGCGCGCCGATGAAGATTCAGCTGGGGGTGAAACTGACCAACGGCCTTGGTGCTGGCGCCAACCCCGAAATTGGGCGCCGGGCTGCGCTCGAGGACTCGGACAAAATAATCGAAGCTCTGGAAGGTGCCGACATGGTGTTCGTTACCACGGGCTTGGGCGGCGGCACGGGAACGGGGGCGGCTCCAATTATCGCGTCCCTGGCCAGCGAAATGGGCGCGCTGACGGTCGCTGTAGTGACCAAACCATTCGCCTTCGAAGGCAAGCGGCGCATGCAGCAGGCGGTGCGGGGCGTCGAGGAGCTTACTGAATCCGTCGATACTACAATCGTGATTCCAAATGAAAAGCTATTGGGGATGGCGCAGGATGCGGGTTTTTTCGAATCCTTCCGGGTCGCCGACGATATCTTGCGGCAAGGCGTGCAGGGAATCTCGGACATTATCACCATCCCCGGGATCATCAACCGTGATTTTGCCGACGTGAAAGCCATCATGTCGTGTATGGGATACGCGGTGATGGGCACAGCCACGGCCAACGGCCCTCGTCGCGCAACCGAAGCTGCGCAAAAGGCAATCGCCTCGCCGCTGCTTGAGGCCGAAGCGATCGACGGCGCGCGCGGAATTCTCATCAACATCACCGGATCTGCCTCTCTTAAGCTTGCTGAGGTGCAGGAGGCGTGCATGATTATTCAGAATGCGGCGGATGACGACGCCAACATCATTTTTGGCGCGGTGCATGATGAAAAAATGAAAGACTCGGTGAAAATTACAGTGATTGCCACCGGCTTCAAAGGGTGGGGCAGGCCCCGCCGCCATTTCGAATCCAGCTCGGCGTTTGAAGACACGCCAACTACGGAGAATTATTCGGATCGTGGCGGAGAAGCGGACACCTCAGTGCCCCCGATGGTGATGGGCAGCGCGGCGGAGCAATCCGTAAGAACCTCAGCCGAAACGGTCTCCATCGATACTATCCGGGATGCCATGATCTCGAATTTCGAGCAGTCGGATCTGGACGTCCCCGCGTTCCTTCGCAAACGAAATGAGGTCGTATAGGGCCTTTGACGTCCGGCAGCAGCCAGCGGAACGTGATTCACTCTCTGCGAGCTCTTAGTATCGTCGCAGTAATACAGTCCCATTACCAAAGGGCTACAGGTTCCTACAACCTGAGCTTTTTCAATGGTTTGCAGGCACCAAAATCAACAGTACAGGCCCGAGTTTTTCCTTGCGCTCGCTCCGCAGGTCAAATATTATCAAATGAGTATATAAGCGCTCAGGAACAATAATCCTGCGGCCCGTAGGCAGTTCCAGCTTTCCGGGGATGGGTCAGTGATATCAAATAGATTTAGATTCAGGGAGAATTCTTCCCTCGGCCTCTTCGTTGTCGTTCTCAGTGGCTTGCTAGTGCTGACTCCGCAATCTGGGAGAGCGGCGGCCATCAATACCCGCGCTCTGACTGCCACCAAATCCCGGTCCGTTAAAGTTACGGAGACTCCACACGCCCGCCGGCACATGCGCCGTCTGGCCCGCAGCCGGGTCACCCATACGGGGACGGCCCATTTGCAGCGGGTAACCCTGCACCGCCGCCATCGTTATTACGAAAAGTTTTATACCAGCTCATTTGCTCAGGACATTACTGACGGCGATCAGTTCGCTGGGGAAGATCCCGTTGTCAGGCAAGCGGCCATTGATGCTCTAGGAAACATGAACGGCACGGTGGTCGCGGTTGAGCCCACCAGCGGCCGCGTGCTTGCCATGGTCAATCAGCGTTTGGCTTTATCTAGCGGGGCGCAGCCGTGTTCGACCATTAAACTCTCGGTCGCTTTGGCCGCCCTCAGTGAAGGCATCATCACCAAGGAAACCGAGGTCAGGCTGGGCGGACGCAGCCAGATGAACTTAACCATGGCGCTGGCCCACTCCAACAATGAATATTTCGAAGCTCTCGGACGCCGCCTGGGATTCGAAAAGGTCAGCCACTACGCACATCAATATGGGTTGGGGGAAATGGCAGGCTACGGCATTACCGGCGAACAGCTTGGCATTTATCCCAACGCAGAGATTTCTTCCAAGCTGGGAGGAGTGGGCAAGATGTGCTCCTTCGGCGAGGGAGTCTCGGTCACGCCGCTGCAGCTCGGAGCATTGGTCTCAGCCATCGCCAATGGCGGCACGCTCTTCTATCTGCAACATCCAACGACGCCGGACGAGATCGCCAATTTTCAGCCGCTGGTGAAGCGGCATCTGGACATCGCACCGCTTATCCCTGAGATTTCAGACGGCATGGCGGGCGCGGTCGAGTACGGCACGGCGCGCAGCTTGCGCGTGAACTTCAACGAGGAAGAAGTGCTGGGCAAGACTGGAACCTGCTCCCGCGCCGGCACCCGTTTTGGATGGTTCGCGTCCTACGCCAAGACTGACGTCGGGCACATTGTGGTGGTGGTCTTCCTTGAAGGCGGGCGTCAAACTTTCGGACCGAAGGCTGCCGAAATTGCCGGACGCATGTACCGCAATCTTTACGATCACGAATTCTTCATGGCCAAGCCGGTCCCACCCGCAAATACCGCCGCGGTCAAGATCATCGCGCAGTAAAAGTTAAGCGTCCTAGTCAGAGCACGCGCCGGCGGCGTTTTTCTTGGGATTATGCCAGCCGCCTATGTCTTCAGCGAGCGCGTCTGCTTCCTTCGGCCCCCATGTGCCCGGACGATAAGAATAAAGCGGACTGACATTCCCCAAAATGGGTTCCACCACCGCCCACGCTGATTCCACCGCATCCTCACGTACGAACAGCATGGCGTCTCCGTGCATGGCGTCGCCCAGCAGCCGCTCGTAGGCGTCCATTTCGTCCGCGGTCTGCCCTTCGACTGCGCATAATCTTGCCGGCATGGAAACCATGGCCTCGCCCGGTCGTTTGACCTGCGCGTTCAGGCTCATCGAAATTTCCCCGGGTCCCAAGGTAAAGTGGAACGAATTGCTGGTGCTCCCCGGCAGGCTTTCCAATGGGGGCTTGCGCAATCGGACGAAGACTTCGGTCGCGGTCACAGGCAGGCATTTGCCGGCCCGGATCAAAAACGGCACTCCCGACCATCGCCACGAGCGGACTTCCAGGCGCACTGCGGCGAATGTTTCAACCTTGGAATCAGGCGCCACCCCTTCTTCTTTCTTGTAACCATCGAACTGCCCGCGCACCAAGTTTCTCGGATCAAGGGCGGGGATGGTACGGAATACCTTTGCCGTCTCATCCCGGACGGATTCGCCGTGAAGGCAAGTAGGCGGCTCCATCGCCAGAAACGCGACCACCTGGAGCATGTGGTTCTCAACTACGTCGCGTATCGCGCCGGTGTCATCGTAGAAAGCCCCGCGTCCCTCGATGCCGAAGTTTTCGGCCATGGTAATCTGCACGCTTTCGATGTAGTTGCGGTTCCATATGGGCTCGAGAAAACTGTTGGCAAAGCGGAAGATGAGGAGATTCAGAACCGCTTCCTTCCCCAGATAATGATCTATGCGGAAAATACTCGACTCGGGAAGTATGGCGTGCAAAGCCGCATTCAATTGCTGCGCCGATTCCAGGTTGTGCCCAAAAGGTTTCTCGACGATCACCCGTGCGTTCCGCATGCATCCCGAACGATCGAGCGATTGAACTACGCTCTCAAACAGGCTGGGAGGAATAGCCAGATAGTGGGCCGGGCGCTGGGACGACGCCAGAGCCTTTTTTAGGGCTTCGAAAGTATGCGGATTCTGATAATCGCCGCCAACGTACCGAAGCAGGCTTTCAAGTTTGCTTAAGGCCGCCTCGTCCACATTTCCGCCCTTCTGTTTAACACTATCGCGGGCACGTTCCTTCAGGTGCTGATCCGTGCGTCCGGCCCGCGCCACCCCGATCACGGGAACGTTCAGGCGTCCTCGACGCACCATGTTGTAAAGGGCGGGGAAGATTTTCTTGTGGGCAAGGTCGCCCATTGCCCCAAAGAGGACTAACGCATCGGCAGGCTGTTTATCTGCGGTTGAGGCTGTAGCTGCTTTTTGCCTGAGGTCGGGCATTGCTACTTTTTATCACATACCCGACGGTTAAGAGTCTGGGCAGAGTCTGCGGCGCGGTCGCCCCTCAGATCAGACTATTTGCGGGTCTCGTCCTTTTCGATCACACCGTCTTTGATGTGAATTACGCGGTAGGCATATTCGGCGATGTCGTGTTCGTGAGTAACCAGGACAATAGTATTGCCTTGCGCCTGCAGGCGGTCGAATAGCGCCATGATTTCGTTGCCGGTCTGCGAGTCAAGGTTTCCGGTGGGTTCATCGGCGAGAATAATCGACGGCCGGTTAACCAGCGCGCGCGCGATAGCAACCCGTTGCCGCTGGCCGCCGGAAAGCTCGTTCGGCTTGTGGGACATGCGTGCTTCCATCCCAACCGAGGTCAGAGCCTCCTTGGCGCGTTCCACACGCTCATGGGCCGCAACGCCGGCGTAGATCAATGGCAGTTCGACGTTGTGAAGAGCTGTGGCGCGGGCCAGCAGATTGAAAGTCTGGAAGACGAACCCGATTTCCTTGTTGCGAATGCGCGCCAGCTGATCGTCATCCAGTTCGCTCACCAGTTGACTGTTGAGCCAATACTGCCCTTTACTGGGCGTATCCAGGCATCCAATCAGGTTCATCAGCGTTGATTTGCCCGAGCCCGAGGGTCCCATGATGGCGCAATATTCGTTGCGGCGGATCTGCAGATTGACACCACGCAAAGCATGAACCTGCTCCGAGCCCATGTCATATGTCTTCCACAGGTCAATAGTGGCAATCATGGACGAGGAATCTGGCGCTGACGACAG
>JAFAWN010000348.1 GCA_019241735.1 Terriglobales bacterium | reverse complement strand
CGCGACTCGGTTCGATTTGAAACCAAAGGTGGGCCCCTAAGTGTTTCTCGCGACGGTGAACTCCTCGCCATGGACTTCCCCGCCCTGCCTCCCTGGCCATCTGAGAAAATCCCCGCGGATTTGCTGAATGGTTTGGATCCCAAGCCGGAGACCGTTTTTCAGGTCAAGAATAATTATTTCGTGATCTACAGCACCGAAGAAGACGTACGCCGCGCCCGGCCGAATTTTGCGCTTCTGGAGAAATTGCACCCGTTCGGTGTCGGCATTACCGCCCCGGGTAAAGACGCAGATTTCGTGTCAAGATACTTTGTCCCCGGCTTTGGAATCCCTGAAGATCCGGTGACCGGGTCTTTACATTGTTCCCTCGTACCTTATTGGGCGAACGTTCTCAAGAAAACTAAATTTCATGCGCGGCAGTTATCTGCTCGTGGCGGCGAGCTCTGGTGCGAGGCCAAAGGCGACCGTGTTCTGCTCAAAGGCAAGGCGGTAATGTACATGGAAGGTTCCATTTCCATTTGAACCCAATCACGGCCGCTAATTTCAGTTGGGCGGTATCTTTCCGATAAATCCATAGTGCAACCAAAGCTCTTTCCCGCGCACCTAATTAATTAGTTGACCAATAGGCGTGAGGCCCGTCTAACGGTTAGCAGAGGGGGAGTCTTGCCGCCTACCAGATCAGCAACTCTGACCGAGGCTGAACTCCGGCTCATGGAAGTCCTATGGAATCGCGGGCCTTCGACCGTGCAGCAGGTATTAGAGGCTTTACCCCCAAAGAATTCACTGGCTTACAACTCAGTGCTGACCACGATTCGCATCCTTGAGAAAAAAGGGCATGTGAAACACATTAAAGACGGCCGCGCTTATGTTTATAGCCCTTTGGTCGGCCGCAAAGAAGCCACACGTTTTGAAATCCGGCGACTGGTCAATCGTTTTTTTGGAGATTCTCACGAGCAATTGGTCCTGAACATTCTTGAAGATAGGAATGTCAGCGAGAAAGAACTGGCGCGATTGCGGCAGATACTGGAACAAGGGGGAAAGCGGTCATGATTTTGGGACTCGATTTTCCCTCGCTTGCTCAAGTTCCTGCCAGCCGGCTAGTCAACTCCATGGCTGAAGGAGTTTTGGTCACTTTATTTTCAGGGGCGGTGCTCCGAATCTTCGGGCGGCAAAATTCTGGAACGCGTTTCGCTGTTTGGTTTTTTGTTCTTGCAACGCTGGCTGCTTTACCCTGGGTCGGTCCTATGACAGGCACAGGTTCAAACCAACAGGCAGCGAGTTCCAGGGGGGCAATACACTTCCCTGCTTCTTGGGCGGAGTACATTGCAATCGGCTGGGCTATCGCCAGCTTGATCGGCATCGCCAGGGTGGGCCTCGGATTCTGGAAGCTGCGTGCGCTGCGCCGGTCTTGCCGGAATATTTCCGCAGCAGCGCTTGATCCCCTGGTGTGCAAGACTTGGGAAGAGTTTCAAGTCGTGCGCAGAACCGGCATTTGTAGTTCTGACCGCGTGAACACTCCCGCGGCGATAGGCTTTTTTAAGCCGCTGGTGGTGCTGCCAGAATGGGCGCTCCGAGAATTGTCGCCCCCGGAGTTAAACGCTGTCCTGTTGCATGAACTTTCGCATCTGGCGCGCTGGGATGACTGGACGAACCTGCTGCAGAAACTGTTAAGGGCGGTGCTTTTTTATCATCCGGCGGCCTGGTGGGTGGACAATGAGCTCTGTCTCGAGCGCGAAATGGCTTGCGACGATCTAGTTCTGGCTAAGACCGAAAGCCCGCGGGATTACGCCGAATGCCTGGTCCGGCTGGCGGAGAGATCGTTTATTCAGCGGAATCTGGCGTTAGCGCATGCGGCCATAGGCAAGTTGCGCCGAACCTCGCGACGGGTAACAAATATTCTGGATGGGCACCAGCCCGTTACCACGCGCGTTTGGAAGCCATTACTGGCCGCGGTGAGTACTTTGTCTGTAGCGTTGTTAATTCCCTTGCAGAAGCTTCCGCCACTCATGGCGTTCACGGGCAAAGCCAAGACAGCGGAGACGGGTTTAATTTCGACCGCTCAGCCATTCGACATTCCAACTAAATTTAACCAGATCGACGATGTTCCTCCTGCACCAACCAATCGTGGAAAGGGGTTCGCATCGCCCCGAGCAAAAGTTATTCCTGCTCGGAGAGCGAGCCCTGCCCACGGTCCCGGACTAACCGGGGAGGAGTTTGCCGCAGTGAGATATCGCCCGCCCCTGACAGATCTTCCTTCGGGTGGAGCCTCAAACGAAGTTCAACAAGTTCGCGCTTTGGAATCAGTTTGGTTAGTCACTCAACGGCGGACCAATCAGCCGTCCGAGCTGTGGATGGTATTGGTATGGAGGCCGCTACCGGTAACGCCGGAGAAGTTTGGCCTTGAACGCACAATCTTCGTAGGAGTTATCTAGCGGATTTTTTTTGCTCGCTTAAACTAAATAATTAGTTCTACACGAATCAATAGCGGTAAAGGAGAAATGAAAATGAGGGACTACAGTTGGAATAACTTGAAGTCAGTTCTAAGAAAGCGTACTGCCATATCCGCAGTTGCGCTGGCACTAATCGGCTCCGTGGCGGCCTATGAGTGCCTAAAACCCGTCACTGCTAGGGCAGCATCAGCGGCGAGTGCAGCTCCCCCACTCGACGATAACAGCGTTGGCGCTCTGCTCGCGCTCGACCGTTCCATGGAAACTTTGGCGGCCCGCGTCACACCGGCAATAGTAAACGTTGCGGTGACGTCGCGCACAAAAACCGAGAACGCCACCAGTCGCATGCCTGAGGGCATGCCGCCAGGTTTTTTCGATCCATTTTTTGGTCACCGAATGCCGCAACAACCTGAGGTAGAGCATGGTGCCGGTAGCGGCGTCATCGTCTCCCCTGATGGTTATATCGTGACCAACAATCACGTCGTCG
>JAFAWN010000155.1 GCA_019241735.1 Terriglobales bacterium | reverse complement strand
TCGATCATTGTCAGCGCGGATGTTAGGTGTAAAATCCAGGCACTTCAAAGAGATGGGATTCTCCCCTGGAAATCGTCTAGGACCCTACGAAATCATCGCTCCGCTGGGCGCCGGAGGGATGGGCGAAGTGTATCAGGCCCGCGACACGCGACTGGATCGGACCGTCGCCATCAAGGTGCTGAACTCAGCTCTGGTGGCATCGCCAAACCTCAGATCACGATTCGAGCGTGAAGCGAAGACCATCTCTCAGTTGAACCATCCCAACATTTGCACCTTGTACGACATCGGGCACGAGGATGGCACAGATTACCTCGTCATGGAGTTCCTGCAAGGGGAGTCGCTGGAAGAGCGGCTCAAACGCGGGCCACTGCCCTTGAAAGAACTTATCTCCATCGGTTCCGACATCGCCGACGCTCTTGAGCGTGCGCATCGCGCCGGCATTGTGCATCGCGACCTGAAACCCGGGAATGTCATGCTAACGAAAACGGGCGCGAAGCTGCTCGATTTCGGACTGGCGAAGCCTGGGGGCAGTGGTGCGGCGGGTGGCAGCGCTGCCGCTCCTCTGCTCAGCGCCGCTATGACCGTTAACTCGCCCAGTCCACAGCAATCTCCGCTAACACAGCAGGGCGCGCTGGTTGGCACTGTGCAGTACATGTCGCCTGAGCAGATCCAGGGTTTGGAAGCCGATAACCGCAGCGACATCTTTGCTTTCGGCGCGATGTTGTACGAGATGGCGACGGGAAAGCGGCCCTTCAACGGCAAATCGCAGATCAAGGTCGCCTCAGCCATTCTTGAAGACGAGCCGCAGCCAATCAGTGCCGTCCTGAAGACGTCACCGCCTGCCCTGGACTGGCTGGTACGCAGTTGCCTCGCCAAGAATCCGGACGAGCGATTACAGTCCGCGCTCGACGTGAAGCTCGAGTTGAAGTGGATATCCACGGAACCGGAGGGCACAGCCTTCAGTCCGGGAAAGAATGCACCGTGGATAACCTATGGTGCGCTCGCCGCGCTTGCGATCATTGCCGCTTTTCTGCTCTGGCTGCGCATTTCGCAGCCGGCGCAGCGTACGATGCATTTTGCCGCCGCACCGCCTTTCTCCGCGCGCTCCATGGCCATCGCCCCCGACGGAAGAACCGTCGCTTTTGTGGACTATCGCGAAGACACTCACCGGGCCGGGCTTTTCCTGTACGAAATTGGCGCCAACGACGCCAAGCCTCTCACTGGCACCGACGGGGCCAGCTTTCCGTTCTGGGCGCCCGACGGGCGCGCCGTAGGATTTTTCGCAAATGGCAAGCTCAAGCGTTTCGATTTCGACAGTGCATCAGTACGCACTCTCTGCGATGCTCCTAGCGGCCGCGGCGGAACCTGGAGCAAGTCGGGGACGATTCTCTTCACGCCCATCGGTACGCTTAACGAAGGCATCATGTCGGTTTCCGACACTGGAGGCACCGCGGTCAAGTTCAACTACCCTAGCCCGACAGGCAACGAGAATACCTATCGCTGGCCAGTCTTCCTTCCTGACGGCAAGCACTATCTTTTTCTCGCCGCCAACATACGGGGCGACATCGAACTCAATACCCTCTATGTCGGGTCCATCGACACACCGAGCGAGAAGCAATTTCTCATCAAGACGATGTACAACGCCGATTATGCCAATGGGTACGTCTTCTTCGTTCGCGACGGCGCTATCCAAGCCCAAAAACTTGATCTCGGTTCTTACCGGCTTATCGGTAATGTCTTGCGGATCTTCGATAACGTGAAACTGCAGTCGCGTATTTTCTATGCCGCCTTTTCCGCTAGCCGCGATGCTGTGCTCGCGCAAGAAGCCGGCGAAGTGTCACTCTCCCGCCTAAACTGGTACAACCGCAACGGTAAAGACCTCTCTGAATCCGCGCCCACGGACACTTACGCCAATCTCGCCATCTCCCCTAACGGAAAATATATCGTCACCGACAAAACCGACACGACAAACGAGAACACCGACGTCTTTATTTACGACCCCGCACGCACATCTTTCCGCCGCCTTACGTTCGATCCCGGCATTGATGCAGTACCGGTGTGGAGCCCAGACGGCAGCCAGATCGCCTTTACATCCAGTCGTGGCCGCAATTTCGGCATATATGTCAAACCTGCCGACGGATCGCAACCCGAGCGCCCATTAGCCTTGACGCGCGGGGTCGATGCACTTCCTGCCGACTGGTCGCGGGATGGCAACAATTTGCTGTACCTGGTGCCACCGGATCTGTGGGTATATTCCTTCGTTGAGGGGAAACCGCACGCATTTCTGAAAGCGCCCGCATCTCTAAAAAATGCCCAGTTCTCGCCGGACGGCAAATGGGTAGCCTACTCCTCGAACGAGAGCGGACGCTGGGAGGTCTACGTCACATCGTTTCCCGACGCGCGCGGCAAGTGGCAGGTTTCGACCGACGGCGGCGAGCAGCCCCGTTGGCGCGGCGACGGCAAAGAAATTTACTTCCTGTCATCCGATGCGAAGCTGATGGCTGTTTCGGTGGATACCAAAAACGAGTTCGACTCTGGTACTCCGATGACTCTTTTCCAAACTAACCCTCGCGAGCAGGTCGCGACCACCGAGCAAGTCGTCTACGATGCCAGCCGCGACGGGCAGCGTTTCCTCGTTAACACCAAGTACGACCACGGCTCCGCACATCCCATATCGGTAATCCTGAACTGGCAAACTGAGATGAAGAAATAGCTTTTTGTGCCACGCCAAGGTCCCCCAGAAGCAAACCGATTGTTGAATGGTCGGCAACTCCAAGCTTAATTTCTGATTCGCCCGTAATCCATTGTGCGATCCGCTATCTGAACTTCCTGGTGTACGGTGAGCAGAAATAAGTCGCTTTTCTGGTCGGCGGAATAGATTAAGACGCCCGCTAAGTCAAGCGGGGTTCGCAGGGCGTTCGGTTTGTGATCGCCAAGCATTCGCCTCGGCGCAATTCCTAAACCGGACTGCTAAACGCGCTCCGGAGAAAAGCCCAGAAGAAATGCCCTGAGGTGCCGAATGGTCCGTTTCTCTCCGGTCCGGTTCGTGGGCAGGATTCGCGGAATTGCGGCCACTTCTGCGATTTTCGTAGGAAAAACAG
>JAFAWN010000441.1 GCA_019241735.1 Terriglobales bacterium | reverse complement strand
ACAGCGATTCCGGCGCCTGAATTCATAGCCGCATCAAATCCAGCGACCCAGGCTTTTTTTGCACAGTTCCCGTTGCGCTCAGGGCTTCAGGTAAATCAAGTTGTTACCGGAGCACAGCTGCCTCCGGATGCGGGCAGTCCGACTTATGCAGCCTATGCTTCCACGGGAGCTCCCGTTTTCGACATAGTGAGTTACTCGACGCCTAACGATTCCGGTGGAGGGGCGCCGCAAAATGCTTACAACATGGTACACCGCGTCGATTTCAACCTGACCGATAAGACGACGATGTACGGCCGATATGCTTTGTTCAGCCAGAACGAGTTCGCAGGCTTTGTTAACAACAGCCCCTATGCCGGCTACGATACCGGCCAGAACACGCACAACCAGAACGTTCTCCTTTCCGTAACACATATTTTCAGCCCTAACGTCGTTGGGGACACGAAGCTAAACTTCAACCGCCTGAGTAATGTGCAGCCTCTCAGCGCGCAACAGCCAGTTCAGCCGTCTCTATATTTCAATTTCAACTTTGATGCTGCTGTGGCAGGCCAGACAACATGCCTGCCCGGGTATGCATGCACGGCGCCTGGCGCATCGCTTCCGTTCGGAGGGCCACAAAACGTAGGTGAGGTTGCACAGTCCCTCAACTGGAACAAAGGGCAGCACGGATTCATTTTTGGCGGGGAGTACATCTACACGCAAGACAACCGCACTTTTGGAGCCTACGAGAATGCGGTGGAAGCGGTGACACCGAGGGGCGGAGGCACGGTGCCAGATGGGTTGGAAAACTTGCTGAACGGCAATGCCGGATGGTTCCAGGTCGCCATTGATCCCCAAGGAAAATTTCCCTGCCAAAAGGATGCTACCGGCGCGTACATTCAGACGCCGGCATGCACAGTGAACTTGCCCACCTCGCAGCCTAACTTCTCCCGCAGCAACCGCTTCAATGATATGGCGTTCTTCGGGCAAGACAACTGGAAGATCAGGCCGCGTCTTACCCTGAATCTAGGGTTGCGCTGGGAGTACTACGGCGTACAACACAATGTGGATCCGAAGCTGGACTCGAACTTCGTTCTGGGATCCGGCGGCAGCCTGCAAGACCGGATTCGTAATGGTCAGGTCTTTCCGGTGTCTTCAACTGCCGGCGTCCCGTCCAGCCCGGTGGGCGGACTGTGGCATAAAAATCTGCACAATTTTGCGCCAAGAATTGGATTTGCTTACGACGTCTTCGGCGATGGCAAGACCAGCCTTCGTGGTGGCTATGGCATCGCTTACGAGCGGAATTTTGGCAACGTTACATTCAACGTGATCCAGAATCCTCCTGCCCAATTCAATGCAATCTTCCAGAGCCCGGCGCAACCTCTTTACTCGGACAATTTGGGCCCATTTGCGGGGACTGGAACATTCCGCCTGCCGAATGCCAGCCTGCGCTATGTGCGACAGGACATTCCGACGTCCTATTCGCAAAACTGGAATTTATCGCTTGAGCGGGAACTGATGCGCAATACGGTATTGGCGCTGGATTATACCGGAGCCCATACCATTCACCAGTATTCGCTCGAGAATATGAACCAGTCGGCGTGGGGCGTGATTTACGAGGGCACCGACCCATTTGTTGACAATCCATTTGACCGCCTGAACCGGCAGTACAGCAACATGAACACTCGTGGTTTTGGAGGCTTCTCCTATTACGAAGCTCTCAACACGCGGTTCTCGTCGGCCAACCTGTTCAACCAAGGGTTAACTTTCACTGTCAACTACACCTGGTCGCATACCATCGATAATCTGAGCTCCACTTTCAGCGCGAGTGGCGGCGAGAGCCCGCAAACCATAAGCCTCGGTCTCTTGGACCCGTTCCAGCCAGCCTTGGATAAGGGGAACGCGGACTTCGATGTGCGGCACCGTGTGGCCATGAGTGCAGTATGGGCCGTCCCCTATGCCAAGGATACGCATGGATTTGTCCGGCAGGTATTGGATGGGTGGGAATTTGCCCCGATTCTGATCGCCCGCACTGGCTATCCCTTCTCCGTCTTTGACAGTAATGCATCCATTGGGGACACGGTATTCGCCCGTTATTTCATTCCGCAGGGAACAACTATCCCCTTAACCGGATCTACAGCCACTAATGCCGGTAACTACTTGGCGCCCGATCAGTTCGCGTACATGAGGCTGCCGGCTTCCGCTACTTACTTCAACCCGTTGCTCGCGTCAGCTGGAGTCATCGATGGTGAGGTGCCTACGTGTGACACGACGATTAACTCCCTGGGCGATCCTGTCTCTACCGGCCAAAATTGTCAGTGGCCGGCAAACATGACCCGGCGCAATGCATTCCGGGGCCCCGGCGTTTACAACATAAATCTCGCCATTTCGAAGACGTTCCCCATTACGGAGCGCTTCCGGATCCAGTTCCGCGGGGAAGCGTACAACCTGTTGAATCATTCCAACTACTACATCCAGTCGGCTCCCAATCAGGATGCGGGCGCCTCCGGTTGCAGCGCTACATTGAATCCTGGAGCTTGCTCCTCCTTCCCAATAGTCGGAGCGCAGGGTGTAATCCCCATCGCTGGAGTACCGAATGAGAGACGCTTTATTCAGTTTGCGCTGAAACTGCTGTTCTAGCGCGGAGCGGAAATGGCACTGCACAAAGGCCCGAGTTTAGATCGGGCCTTTTTTTATTCCAGCTAAGACCCGGAACATGCTACCCGTACCCCCTACGGCTGCATCCATCCCAACTCAGTGTTCGAGACCTCCGTGCTTCGGATACTTTTGTTGTTGTCGAACGTCTAACATTGGGAGAAGAGTGTAGCTGTCACGAACATTCCCAAGCGAAGGTGAAGCTATGTCAACGCAAACGAGTCCTCCCGTCCACGTTGAAAGCGTAGTCAGGCAGGCCTACGAAGAGCTTCTAAGTTTGGCAGCGCGGCGCGCCGAGATAATTCGCCGCATCCACACAATCAAGCGAACTATTTCCGGGTTGACCGAACTTTTTGGAAAAGAAATAGTTACTGGTGAGTTGGCGGAATTAGTTAAGGTGAACAATCGTCCGCGCTACCGCGAGACTGGATTCACAGACGCATGCCGCAACACCTTAATACGGGCGCGGCGCCCGCTTTCGCGACACGAGGTTTGTCAGACGATTCAAAAGACAGATCCTGCCTTGATTGCTCATCATAAGAATCCGTTGGCTTCGGTAACGAGCGTCCTGGATCGCCTTGCACGATATGGCGAGGTAAAGACCGTTGCCCGGGATCACGGTCCACGCAGCTACCAGTGGGCTGTGGAATCCATGGAAGATGCAGGGGCTTGCTGAGCAACTCAACCTTGCCAGATTGTGACCCCTAACTACAGTTAATCTTGTCTGACGCGGAAATTTAAAAAAACCCCTTAGCTGTGACGGATAATGTTGACCAAGATACAAGATAGACCAGAGTCGTTCGTCCTCCAACGCCGCAGATTGTCCCTGAGATCGGTGCATTCATCACATTGCTCTGCAATTGCATTGACAGTGATAAACCTGCCTCCCTAACATCTCTCGGATTATCAGACGGCCTTTCTGTCAAGGAGATTACCCTATGCCGGTTCCCAGTGTGAAGTTCGTGAGTGCTCTCTTATTTACGCTACTTATAAAGGTTGGATTCGCCCAAACTGTTGATCAAGCGCTCGCGGCGGAAAGATCGAAGCTTCTCTCCAGCTCACGCAACCTGGGCCCGGAAGACGTCTCAAAATCAATTGCGATCACGGTTTGGCTGAAGCAGCCGCACCGAGATGCCTTCGATAACCTCGTAAAGCAGATCTATACCAAGGGCTCCCCACAGTACCATCACTTTCTCACGCTTAGGGAATATAACGCGAACTTCGCACCGGGAGCGCGGGAAACGCAGATAGTGAAGGATTATCTAACCTCGCACAACTTCACCATCATCGGGACCGATAAGAACAATCACTACATACGCGCCGAAGGGCGCGTTGCCGACGCGCAGAGTGCATTTCATGTTCAGATTAACCGGCTTCAGATGAATAAAGAGATTCATCGTGCTCCGTTAAGCGAGCCATTTGTTTCGGGTCCTGCGGCAGCGTTTGTGGAATCGATCCAAGGGCTCCATGATCTCGGAGCCTTTCCCACAGCGATACGGCCCCTTGAGCCGGGGACGCATAACACCCCGACCAACGCGATTGATGTCAGGGGATCAGCTTCACCCCAAAACCGATGCTTGAAAGGAGTTCAAACCATACATCTTCCCGTGCCCCCAGCTTCGGGTCCTCCAAGCGCGGTTTATACCGGCCTCCGCTATGCAACTGACGCTACCAACACATGCCCGGGGTACAATCCCACGCAATTGCAAACCGCGTA
>JAFAWN010000048.1 GCA_019241735.1 Terriglobales bacterium | reverse complement strand
CAGAGCCTCCCCCGACGACTTGGCCATACCTAAACATTCCTGCTGTTCGGTGGTAAGCACGGTGTCGAGTGTAAGCTCAGTCATACCGAGAATCCCGTTGATTGGGGTGCGGATTTCGTGGCTCATATTTGCCAGGAATTCGCTCTTGGCACGGTTGGCCTCTTCCGCCGCATCCTTCGCCGTGATCAGGTGTGTGTTAGTAGCGACCAGTTCCGCGGTGCGGCTCGTAACTTCCTGCTCCGAGCGCGATTGCTGCATCTGGAGTTGACCGTCGCGCTGCTCTATTTTCGAGAGCATGTCATTGAAGCCGTAAACCAACATTCCAAGTTCATCCTGGCTGCTTACCGGGGCCCGGAGTGTATAGTTTTCTTCCTTGGAAACCTTCTTCATGATGTGGACGAGCTGCAGAACCGGTGCGGAGATTAGTTGCTGAAATCTGGAAGCGAGGAGAAAGGAAACGGCGGAGGCGCCCAGGACCACGAGCACCATCATGATGCCATAGCGGTTCAGCCGCGCATACATCTCACCCAGGTCGGACTGGACGTAAACCGATCCGATGCTCTCATCTTGCAGGCGGATGAGGAGTACTTCCTCCAGCCGGCGGCTGTCAAAGCGTTCGCCGGGTGCCGGGTATGTGGCAGGGAAGGCGGCATTGCTCCCGTCGCGGACGTATTTCGCGAACATTCTGCCGTTTTCGTCGTAGACACAGGCAACCGCGATATGAGGTTTTGCCTTTAAGGCTGCGAGAATATCCTCAGCCGCATGGGCATCATGAAAAGTCAGTGCCGCGGTGCTATTGCGCGCAACTATTTCGGCAAGCGTCGCTAGATCTGTCCGCATGCTCTTTCGCAACAAGAGAATGTCATAGCCTCCCATCACCCCGCACGCCATCACTACGGCAGCGGCGCTTATGCACACAATGATGAGGGTAAGTTTCCATCGTATCGAGAGGTCCGTTAAGGCCCGCATTATGGTTTCTCAGCCGGGGGCCGGCCCACGACGCTCCTGGCAACTGTTAGAAGGCTGGCGCTGAGCCTCAAGTGCGCCTGTCTCGCTGCACCTTCATTGATTTCGAAACGAACGCGCTTGCCCTCCAGCACGAAGTTGATCGCTCCGCCATCGCCTGTGAACCCGGGTGTGTCCGCAACTGTGAGAACACTTGCGCCCGCCAGTCCTTGCAAGATCTGCTTCAATTGGTCCTTCTCCGAAGGCGCGATGAACAGAATGTGGCAGGCCCGGGCGTCGAATGGGCGCGGCACGTGAGAAATCAGGAGGCGGCGTCCGTTCACCAATTTGCCGGCAATTGACACTTCCAGTCCGTGGTCAAAAGGATCCACTCCCAGGACGCAGATTTCGAAGGGCGCATCGGGGCTGCGAAAAGCGTCTGGCGGCCACTCGACAAATTTCGCAAAGTTGTACAAGAATGCACCCTTTACTTGATATTCATCGGGCGCACCCGACTGGCACCAAGCGGATGACAAAAACTGGCCGGTACTCATCAGCATGACCAACAGCACAGCAATGACTTTCGCCAGCCATGAAACTGGCTCGCCTGAGGAGGGCGGCAACTTCGCGTACGCTCGGTAGCCCGGTACTCGCAACTTCACGTCCCCTCTTTAGCGAAACCACCAGGTGATCTTTACGTAGCCGCCCCTTTTGACTTGCGAGGTAGTCACGGCGGTGAATGAGTCGTTGGACTCTAAGTGATGATCGCGGAGCAGGTTCTGCCCCACGAAACTTAGTTCCAATTGTTCCCCAAGCTGACGAACGATCTCCGTATCCAGACGGGTATAAGAAGGTACGGCTTCCGCTGGAAGCCGTCCCACGTAATAGACATTCGCATCCCAGGCGAAGTGGTTCGGGAGAGTCATGTGGGACCGAAGCTGAAGCTGATGCCGAGGGCTGCCACCCTCAGTTGCGGCTACTGACTTTGTGTCCTGGCTGGAGGGGTCAGTCCGCAAATGCATTTCCAGTAACGCGTAGCCGGGCCGCAGTGTCCAATGATCCGATACCTTCCAATTGGCAGAGACTTCTACGCCCTGGGTAGTCCCGTGCATTTTGTTGGACCAAACGCTTGGATATTCCAGATGAGCAGGTCCAGAGTTAAGCGCCAGGAAGGGCGGCCCCGGCTCCCTGGTTGCGGGATCGCTGTAGTGGTTAAAGAACAGCGCCACGTCTGCCGAAAGCCAGGATGTGAATTGCCCGCGTCCCCCGACCTCGTTAGCGATTACGTGCTCGGACTCCTCATCAGGATTGCCAAGTACGGTCAGTTCAGCGGGTGTGCCGCCAGGGCCGGGAAATACCGAGACATCAATATGCGCATCGATGTTACGACGCGACGGAGTACGATCTGCCCTTGAGACCGCGGCCCAGAAACTATGGCCATTGCCTGGCGTCCAGACCACACGGACACTCGGGTCGAAGTCCCAGCCGGTAAAATAATTGTTCTGCAGCTTGGTTCCGAGGGTGAGGAAGACCCGATCAGGTTTCAGCGAGATTTCATCCTGTACATACGTGCTTAGCAGGTGAAGAGTCCGGGTCGCCGGTAGCCACGACTGGTCGATAGTTCCAACGGTGTGGTCCGCAGTGTAGCGATATTCGGCGCCCCACATGAAATCATTTCGTTTTCCTAAGGTCAGATGATCCTGTAAATCAAGGTCATACGTGTCACGACTCTCGCGGGATTTGGGTCCTTCTCTCTCGTACCGGTCGAAATACCCCTGAAGCGTAATGTCGGAGCGGCTGGAAAAAATGTGGTTCCATCGGCCTAAAACATTTCCGCCCGCAAGAGCAGCCGAGCCATTCACATTCTGATTAACTGGAGGAGAGATTGAGACAATGCGCCGGAATTGCGACCCTTCTTGTCCGCCGTATATATCCCCCTGCATGGTCAGGGAATCTGTCTGCGACAAGCTCGCATCCGCGCGAAATCCACTGTGCAGTAAATGCCATCCGTCCTGCCCGTTCTCGCCCCCCAGGTTGGGGAAATGGTTGCGATCGAATCCCTTCGCAAAGATGCGGTAGCTGGCATTTGCACCTACTTTTGCGCCATATTGTGCCGTGCCAAATCCCAATTCCTGGGTTCCGCCGCCCAATTTCACCAGTCCTCCCAGCGTGTCTGAAGCTTTTTTAGTGATGATGTCGATGACCCCGTTCACCGCGTTTGCGCCCCACACAGTCGCGCCTGGGCCGCGAATTACCTCAATCCTTTCAATGTCCTCGAGCACCACGTCCTGCGTATCCCAATAGGTGCCGCCAAACCGGGGCGTGTACACTGTGCGGCCATCAATAAGAACCAGCAATTTGTCGCTAAACTCGTGATTAAAGCCGCGAGCGGATATTGCCCAGCTGTTAGGGTTGATTTGAGCTACATCCAACCCCGGCACCATCCGCAACAGGTCGGGAATAGTAGTGGCCCCGGAATGGCGAATGTCATTCTGGGTGATGACAAAAATTGCCGCTGCAACCCGGGCCACCTTCTCCCCTTGCTTCGATGCGGACGTGACCTCGGTGTTCAGCAACTCTTTCAGGCTTAACTCGGTGAGGTCACGCTCGGCTAAGGCGGGGCTTCCCAGCAGCAGAATGAACAATCCCAGCTTCCGCAGCCTTCCGAAAACAGAGGGATATGGATTCCGCAGTTTGTCTGGGTCGCCAAGGGCTGACCCTGAGCGCATGCAGGCTGTGCTCTTCATTCCGTCCCGCCCACCTTTCGCCACGGCTTCCATGTCGCCGCAGTAATGCCTGCAGAGGGAGTTTTCGGTTCAACACTCCTCCGCTCCGGGCATGTCGTCAAACTGCTTTAATTAATGACATCCTGATTCTAGGAGCGCACGCGGGGCGGCGGAGCGTTTGTATGCAGAACGAAGGTGTGGGCGGCACCAAAACAGGAAGAATCCTGTAATGGGATTGGATAACAGCCCTCAGCAGTAATAAAAACGAATCTTAAGAACTGCGTGCGGGGCACGAAGGCCAGAACTACAGCAGTAGCGCAGGCCTTGCTGACGGTAGCAAATGAGGTTGCTAGGCCTTCAACGCAGGTCGAGTCACTTTCGTAACTCCCGCGAGAATCTTAAGTGGCTTATTCTACTGACACCCTCCTCTTAAGCTGTCGCCATACCCAGCGTCTTCGTGCGGATCAAGCTCGTCTTCGCTATGCGAGGCTATGGAACAAAATGCTCACCAAAATTGGACGCTTCGAAATATTAGGTCAGTTGGCGCACAGCGATCGTGGATCTGTCTATAAGGCCACGGATCCGGAAAG
>JAFAWN010000019.1 GCA_019241735.1 Terriglobales bacterium | reverse complement strand
TTTCCGCAAGCATCGCCGTGATCTTCTTTCCCAGCTCGTGCCCCGCCCACCCCAGGTGGGTCTCAAGAATCTGGCCCACATTCATACGTGAAGGAACGCCCAGGGGATTTAGCACTATTTCAACCGGTGTGCCATCCGCGAGGTACGGCATGTCTTCCTGGGGAAGAATGCGGGCGATGACGCCCTTATTTCCGTGCCGGCCCGCCATCTTGTCACCCACGCTGAGCTTGCGTTTCATGGCAATGTAGACTTTGACCAGCTTGATGACGCCGGGAGGCAGCTCATCGCCCTTCGTCAGCTTATCTTTTCTTTCATTTACGATCTTCTTGAGCACATCAATCTGACGCGAGGTCATCTCCTCGATCTCGTCAATCTGCTCATTCACCCGCGGGTCTTTGTCCGCATACTTGATGCGCTTCAAATTGCGGGTGGAAATCCGCTCGATCGCGTCCCGGTCAAGCACCGTGTCTTTGGTAAGCAAACGCTTGTTGGTGCGCTCATCGTGCAGGTCGGCGAGTACTTCCTTGCCGCCCAGGATGTTTTCCAAACGCTTCAGTCTCTCGTCCGTCAGAATTCGAATCTCGTCCGAAAGGTTCTTTTCGAGCTTGGCGATCTGGGTGGCTTCAATGGCTTTCGCGCGCTCATCTTTCTCCTGGCCCTTGCGCGAGAAAATTTTGACATCCACAATGACGCCCTCGATACCCGGGGGACAGTAGAGCGATGCATCGCGAACATCTCCGGCTTTCTCTCCGAAGATTGCGCGCAACAATTTTTCTTCCGGTGTAAGCTGGGTCTCTCCCTTGGGAGTCACCTTCCCTACCAGGATGTCGCCCTGCTTAATGCTGGCGCCGATGCGAATTACGCCTGCCTCGTCCAAATTGCGCAGCATGGACTCGCTGACGTTGGGAATATCCCGCGTGACTTCTTCAGGCCCCAGCTTGGTGTCCCGGGACTCGATTTCATACTCTTCAATATGGACGGAAGTGTAGTAGTCGTCTTTAACCAGCTTTTCCGAGACCAGGATCGCGTCTTCGAAGTTGTAGCCGCGCCACGGCATGAATGCCACCAGCACGTTGCGACCCAGCGCAAGCTCGCCATGATCAGTGCAAGGGCCGTCCGCGATCACCTGACCTTCAACCACGCGTTGACCCTTGACCACGATCGGCTTCTGGTTGATGCAGGTGTTCTGGTTCGACCGCTTGAACTTGGTGAGCTGATAAATGTCGCTGCCCACTTCGCGTGAAAGCTGGCCTGGATGATGCTCGCCCTCGACTCGGACGATGATTCGTTCCGAATCAACCGAATCAATGATGCCGTTGCGCTTGGCCAGGATGACGGCGCCGGAATCGCGCGCGGTCACGCCTTCCATTCCAGTACCGACAATTGGGGCCTCAGCGCGAAGCAGAGGGACCGACTGCCGCTGCATGTTGGCGCCCATCAGCGCGCGGTTGGCATCGTCGTGCTCGAGGAACGGAACCAGCGAAGCCGCGACCGAAACCAGCTGCTTGGGGCTGACGTCGATGTAATCCACTTCGTCGCGGCTTACCAGCACGAAGTTCCCTGCCTTCCGGGCGTTGACCAGTTCGCCGACGATTCTGCCCTTATCGTCCAGTTCCACGTTCGCCTGGGCAATCACATGGCGATCTTCTTCCCACGCCGACTGATAGAACGAGAAAGGTTCGATCTGCGCGGCCCGTTTTCGACGGTCCTTCAGATCGGCATTGATTTTTTCCATCTCATGCTTTTCGACATGATCGCCCATCTTCAGGTCGCTATCGCCGGCATTCACCACGCTAACGAAGTCCTGCACCTTCCCGCCCTTCACTCGCCGGTAAGGAGACTCAATGAACCCGTAGTCGTTGATGCGCGCATAGCAGCTCAACGAGGAAATCAATCCGATATTCGGACCTTCCGGCGTCTCGATCGGGCAGATGCGTCCATAGTGCGTAGGGTGAACGTCGCGAACTTCGAAGCCCGCTCGCTCCCTCGACAATCCGCCCGGCCCCAGCGCGGAAAGTCTGCGCTTATGGGTGATTTCTGATAGCGGATTGGTCTGGTCCATGAACTGCGAAAGCTGGGATGATCCGAAAAATTCACGAATCGCAGCCATGACCGGCTTGGCATTGACCAGGTCGTGCGGCATCGCCGTTGACATCTCTTGGTAAACGCTCATCTTTTCTTTAATGGCGCGCTCCATGCGCACCAGTCCGATGCGGAACTGGTTCTCCATCAACTCACCGACAGCGCGTACGCGCCGGTTACCCAGATGATCGATGTCATCGACGGTGCCGATGTTCTTGCGTAGCTTCAGCAGGTAACCGATGGTGCCGTAGAAGTCCTCCGGCTCGAGTGTGCGATTTTCGAGGCTGCTGGCATCCGCGCGTTCGAACAGCTTGATGTTGAACTTCAGCCGGCCAACCCGGGAAAAGTCATATTTTCGCGGATCGAAAAACATTCCGTGGAAAAGCGCCGTCGCCGTATCCAGCGTCGGCGGATCACCGGGCCGGAGCTTGCGGTAGATTTCAATCAACGCTTCCTGCGGGGTTTTTACCGCATCGCGCTTCAGCGTCTGACTGATGACAGTCCCAACGTCGTCGCGCTCGGGGAAAAACAGGCTGACCTCGATTACCCCGGACTCAAGAATCTTAGAGAGTTTGTCGGCGGTAAGTTCTGAATTAGCTTCGAGCAGCACTTCTCCGGTGGTCGTATCCACGACGTCGCCGGCTACCCAGGCGCCCTCGAGATCCGATATATCGACTTCGATTTCACTGATCTTGGCCTTTTGAATTTCTTTCAAGGTCGCGGCATTAATTTTGCGGCCGGAGTGGGCGATCTCGTCCCCCGATTTGCTCTTGATGCTGTGCGCGAGCTTCATGCCGAGCAGATTGGTCGGCTTTTCCGATGCCGGATCAATGGTCCAATAAAGCTTCTTGTCGCGAATCGCCATCCGGTCCACGGTGTAAAAGGTCCGCAGGATGTCTTCCGCAGAACGCAGCCCCAAAGCCCGCAGGAAGATCGTCCCCAGAAACTTCCGCTTGCGGTCAATTCGCACATACAAAACATTTTTCTGGTCGTACTCAAACTCCACCCATGATCCGCGGTAGGGAATGATCTTTCCCAGGAAGTAGGTGCGATTGTTGGCGGTCTCAAAGAAAACGCCGGGGGAGCGATGCAACTGGCTCACGATCACGCGCTCGGTCCCGTTGATAATGAAAGTGCCATTCTGCGTCATCAGCGGAACGTCGCCAAAGAATACTTCCTGCTCCTTAATGTCGCGGATTGACCGGTTCCCAGTCTCCGCATCCTTCTCGAAGATCGTCAGCCGCATGGTGACCTTCAGCGGCGCGGAGTAGGTCATACCGCGCTCTTCGCATTCGCTGACGTCATACTTCAGCTGCAAGCCCACCGGGTCGCCGCACTTGTTGCAGAAATCGGGCGTGTTCGCGTTATAGGTGCCGCACTTGGTGCACAGCACATCGCCCGGATGGAACGGGTCCGTAATCACCGTCGATCCGCAGTTCTTACATGTAGTCCGCAGGTGGTGGAGTCCCTTCAAGTGGCCGCACTTGCATTCCCAGTTACCGATCGAAAAGTCGACGAACTCAAGCTGCGAGACATTGCGAAAATCGCTGATCGGAAACACTGACTGAAACACGGACTGCAGACCCGCGTCATCGCGCTCGCTCGGCAGTCGGTCCATTTGCAGAAAGCGCTCGTACGACCGCTTCTGCACCTCGATCAGGTTAGGTATCTGGATGGTGGCTGGAATCTTGGAAAAGTCGAAACGTTTACGGAAGCCATTGCTCTTTGACATTCAGAACTCCCAAACTTTCATTCGCAGCCTTGCGCTGCGATCGCCCGCGCGCCGCCTCAGCGTCGCGCTGCCTTATTACAACCTAAGAAAAGCTCATACACGCGCCGACGCCCC
The DNA here is from genome assembly GCA_019241735.1 of Terriglobales bacterium. Classification (GTDB taxonomy): domain Bacteria; phylum Acidobacteriota; class Terriglobia; order Terriglobales; family Acidobacteriaceae; genus JAFAWN01. Next base: position 4,613 of record JAFAWN010000019.1, on the reverse strand, counting down.
CGGGGACATGCATCCCCCAGGGCGCCAGATGGCGTCATTTGATCTCTATTGAAATGTGTTTTCGCGCCAGTTCTTTTAGGCCTGTTCCCGTTTCGCCGCCCGCGAAACAGTCTGCCAAACCGTGCCTACGACCCGCTCCGCTTCCCAGGGTTATTCCAGGAGGGCCGCAGTCACCTTAGACAAAGCAGGAAGCGATGTTGGTTATTTAGATGCTACCACCGCTTCGAAAGCTTCACCAGAAAGATCGCCAATTTCCCGCCGTCGACTGCCTATTTGACTTCGACCGTCGCTCCGGCATCGGTAAACTTCTTGCGAATGGTCTCAGCTTCTTCCTTTGAGACCCCTTCCTTAACCGGCTTCGGTGCGCCATCCACCAGGTCCTTGGCCTCCTTCAGGCCCAGGCTGGTTACTTCACGGACAGCTTTGATGACATTGATTTTGTTCGCGCCGACAGCGGTCAGGACGACCGAAAATTCTGTCTTCTCCTCCGCCGGCGCCGCACCTGCTGCGGCTCCGCCTCCGCCTGCCATCATCACCGGCGCTGCCGCCGCCGCTGAAACTCCGAGTTTTTCTTCCAGCCGCTTTACGATCGAGGAGGCTTGCAGTAGCGATAGCCCCACAATCGCATCGACTATCTGATCTTCTGACAACTGTGTTTCCGCCATGTTATTTCTCCACCTTTAGGATAATTTTCGTAACTTAATGTCTTTACACGCCGGCCGGAGCGTCATTCTTGAAAACCTGCTTCTCCACTCCCTGATTGAGCACTACGGCTAGATCTCTGCCCGTCGCATTCATCACCGTTACCAGCCGCTGCGCCGGGGAGTTGATCAGGAACAGCAGCTTGGAATAGATTTCTTCTTTCGATGGCATGGTCGCCAGCGATTGAATCTCATTAATCGAGATCACCCGGCCTTCCACCACGCCCGACTTGAAACTGAATTCCGGATTGTCCTTCGCGTATTTGGAAAGGGCCTTGGCCAAAGCCACCGGATCGCCCTGGGTATAGGCGATCGAGGTTACGCCGGAGAGCTCTTTTAGCGCTTCTTCAACTTTGGTGCCTTTAGCTGCCCTCTGGGCCAGGGTATTCTTAACCACCAGGTATTTGGCGCCCGAGCTACGCAATGCCTTGCGCAACTCATAATCCTGAGACACCTTCAGCTTGCTGTAGGTCGTCACGATCAGGCTGGAGACGTTCTTCAGCTCCGCTCCCAGTTTCTCGACCTGTTCGGCCTTTTTTGCCTTGCTGACTGCCATAGTGAATCCCTCGAATACAGTTATGCTTTTGCTGCAGTTTCAACCGCAGTGGTGTCAATTGCGATTCCCGGACCCATAGTGGAGCTAAGGTAGCATCCCTTTACGTATTTCCCCTTGGCCACCGCAGGCTTCGCCTTTACCACGCTGGTGATAAGCACAGTTGCGTTCTCGACCAGGTTCTGCGCCGGAAATGAAATCTTCCCCACCGGAACGTGTACCAGCGCTGTTTTGTCGGTCCGGAACTCAACTTTGCCGGCTTTCACTTCCTGCACCGCTTTCGCGACATCAAAAGTGACAGTACCGGTCTTTGGATTTGGCATCAGCCCCTTGGGACCAAGAATCTTTCCCAGCCGCCCGACCGACTTCATGACGTCGGGAGTAGCGATAAGCGCGTCAAAGTCAGTCCAATTTTCTTTGGTGATCTTCTCCACCATTTCTTCGCCGCCGACGAAATCCGCCCCTGCCTGTTCCGCTTCCCTTATCTTGTCGCCGCTGGCAATGACCAGCACTTTCTTTGATTTTCCCAAACCATGCGGCAGCACGACTGTTCCGCGCACCATCTGATCCGCATGCTTGGGATCAACCCCAAGCCGCAGCGTGACCTCCACGGTCTCGTCAAACTTTGTGAATTTGACTTTTTGCAGTAACGGCACCGCATCCTCCAGTGTGTAGGAGCGCGGCTCGACTGCTGCGCGCGCTTTCGCAATATTCTTGCCTGCCTTCTTCATAGTGTCCTTGTCTCCCACCGCGCAGCATTATTTCTCTGGACCGTGGTGATTTCGACTTGCTTCTGAATCGCCGGGCTAATCAGAAACCTACCCGACCACTTCAATGCCCATCGAACGTGCCGTCCCGCGTACGCTTTTTACTGCTGCGTCAACGGATGCAGCATTCAAATCCGGCATTTTGTGTTTCGCAATCTCCTCCACCTGTTTAAGCGTCACCTTTCCCACTTTATCTTTATTCGGCGTCCCGGAACCCTTCGCAATCCCGGCGGCGCGTTTCAACAAAATGGACGCTGGCGGAGTCTTCGTAATAAAAGTGAATGAACGGTCGCTATAAACCGTCACCACCACCGGGACGATCAGGCCTTCGAGTTCTTTTGCATTGGTGCGGGCATTAAACTGTTTGCAGAACTCCATAATATTGATTTGGGCCTGGCCTAGTGCCGGTCCCACCGGAGGCGCCGGCGTCGCCTTGCCCGCCGCAATCTGAAGCTTTACCGAACCTGTAGCCTTCTTCGCCATTTAAATCTCTTTCCTAAAGTCGTTTTCTCGCAATTCGCTAGATCACTCTATGGCAGTCAATGCCAGTCCCACGCCAGGAACCAACTTCTTGCCGACATGATCGACTGTGACTCCCAGGCTCTCCAAGGTATGCGCGCCCATGACTTCCATGTCCCCGGGTTCAGCCATTACGACATTGTCCCCGCCCGTAAAACCGTCAGTCGCTACAAACACCGGAGCAAGATCGCGCTCGATCGTATGGCCTTCGATCGTTCGGAACTGCATCCTCCGAACTGAACGAATTCCCAGGTGCTCTAAACGAGTTCGCAAAACCCAAGTATAGGAAGCGCCGGTATCGACCATTACTTCAAGCTCTTCCGCTGGTATTGAACTGGCCGGATTCCAAACCCGTAATTTCGTTGTGAATATCCCCATAAATGCGCCCGGTCATTTCCCCGTGGCTAGGCGACCTTTTCTACCTGATTAAATTCCAGCTCTACAGGCGTCGAGCGTCCGAAGATTGTCACCATCACCTTCAGCGTCTCGCGGTCTTCATTCACTTCATCCACAATTCCCTGGAACGTGTCGAAGGGTCCCGCAGTAATTCTGACGGTTTCGTTCTTCTCGAATTTGACCTTGAGCTTCGGCTTGTCCTTTGCCTGGCCCACCCGGAAAACAATATGCTGAACTTCCTCTTCGGAAAGCGGCGTTGGCTGCTGGCCGGTGCCTACAAATCCGGTCACCCGCGGCGTCGATTTCACCACGTGCCATACGTGGTCATCCATATCCATTTCGACCAGCACGTAGCCGGGATAGAACATGCGCTCGATCGTATATTTCTTTCCGCCCCGGACTTCGGTCACCGGCTCAGTCGGAATCAGCACTTTGCCGATCCTCTCCTGAAGGCCAAAAGCCTGCACTCTCGATTCGAGCGATTCCTTTACCTTGCGTTCGAAACCCGAATAAGAATGAATGATGTACCAGCGCATCCTGGGATTGCGCGGGGTTTCAGTCGCCGCCGCATTTTCGCCGTCAGATGGGGGTGGTACGGACTCTCTGCCCGCATCCGCCGTCGTGTTGTTTTCCTCAGACTGCATCATGTTGAATCAAACTCCCGGTTTCTGCATGACGGGTAGTCTCATCCGCGGTGCGCAAACCAGCGGAACATGTAATCCACCGCGCGCCCCAGCAATGTATCGACCGCCCAAAAATACACTCCAAACAAAAATACTGTGATGATTACCACGGCTGTCGTCGATTGCACTTCTTTGAACGACGGCGCCGTGACTTTCTTCATCTCGGTGCGCACGTCGTGATAGAACGACCGGGTGCGCTCGGGCCAGGCCTTAAGCCGGCCACCCAGGCTGTGTTCTTCTGCTGATGCCGTAAGCGTCTTTGCCATTTTCTCTTTCTATCCGTTCGATTCCCGCCCAAGCTTCAAAATCTGGCAGGGGCGGAGGGATTCGAACCCCCAAGTTCGGTTTTGGAGACCGACAGTTTAACCGTTGAGCTTACGCCCCTGTGCCTGTGTGGAGCGGACGGCTTCGTCCGCAATCCATTACTTCACTTCCTTATGCGGCGTATGTTTTCGGCAGCGGCCGCAAAATTTCTTGAGTTCCAGCCGCTCTGTCATCGTCTTCCTATTCTTGGTCGTCGAATAATTGCGTTCTTTGCAATCACCGCACTGCAACGTAATGATCTCGCGAGGCATTTTCAAATACTCCTAAAGTCTTTACCGTTAACAGCTGCCACGTCTCGGTCCGTCCACCGCGCCGCCAGGCGGCGCGTCCTTTGTTAGTACGCTATTGCACAATTTCGCTGATTGTCCCCGCCCCAACTGTGTGGCCGCCTTCGCGGATCGCAAACCGCAGCCCCTTTTCCATCGCCACCGGCGTGATCAGCTCAATCACCAGGCTCACATTATCCCCGGGCATCACCATCTCCGTCCCGGCCGGCAACTCCGCCACCCCGGTCACATCCGTTGTCCGCAGATAAAACTGCGGCCGGTAGCCCTTGAAAAATGGCGTATGCCGACCACCCTCTTCTTTCGTCAGGATGTACACCTCCGCCTTAAACTTCGTGTGCGGCGTGATCGACCCTCCCTTGGCCAGCACCATTCCGCGCTCCACA
>JAFAWN010000411.1 GCA_019241735.1 Terriglobales bacterium | reverse complement strand
ATAGGTATAGATGTATCCAGTCGCGGAAAGCCGGTCAGCGTAGAAAGGTATCTCGGGTTCAGATCCAAGCACCGCGAGCCTGCTCCCCGGGGGCGAATGGGATCGGATGTAATTTGCGATTTCCAGGGCTTCAGGGAAGGGATTCGGTCCATACACGGCGCGGCACGCGGTCACTGGATCCACTCGGAATAAGAAGTCCTCCTGCTTGAGGAGGGAAAAGCCCCATGCAGCTAGGAATAAGACTACGGGCATGACCTGAATCCAGCCCGGTTTCAGGCTCCGCACAAAGGACGAAATTCCTGCGCCAATCAGCAAAGCCACTGCGGGCAACATCAGAATGAAATAGTGTTGTCGGAAGTAGAGGCCGGCACAGACCGCGAGGAAGGAGCAGACGAGAAAAGGCAGCATGAAATCGCTGCGCTCACGAATCCGACGGTCCCAGTATAGGGCCGTTAGCCCAACTCCAGCCAGAACCCACAGCGTCCAACCCGGGCCGACCACACCTGGAATGGAAGCCCAAAGATTTCGTGCACCTTCTCTCAGGCTCACGATAGCGGCATACTGGCGCGCGTAGGTGAAGGTCCAGAACCAAAACCGGGAAAACACGCCGGCCCGCCACAGCAGGAGACAAGTGAGAAGAAAAGGAAGTAGCACTCCGGCCCCGAGAGCCGCCAATCTGCCCGCTAGTTTTGCCCACACCCACCGAGGACTTTGCAGGTTTGCTGACCGGATTGTCTCCCTGATCAGGAATAGGGCGGCGAAGACCGCGAATAGAATTCCTGGCTGCTTCATCAAAAATGCGACGCCCAACAAAAGACCGCAGGCAAATAAAATCCCCGTCGAGCGCCGTTTGCCGGAGAGCAGCAGGGCAGCGGCTACCGCCCAAAGCACGACGAAATGGGTTGCGTGTCCAGCAAATCCAAGAACCGAAGGGCTCAATGAGAGCAAAGCGTAACTAGCTGCCGACACGGTGGCTGCCGTCGGACCAAATAAGCGCGCCGCCAGCATTGCCAACAAGCAGAGGGTTAGGACATTTACCAGGATCAGGCCTTCATGGACGCCGGCCGGAGTCTGGCCGAAGAGGGTGAGCAGCAAGGCATAGAAGACATAGGTGCCTGGCAGTTTCATGCTGTAGGCAACTCGGTAGGGGGCAATCCCGTGCAGCATCAGCTGTCCGATGTAGGCGTATTCACCCTCATCGCGTTCGAGCGGCATGGCGCGCAGGCGAAAGCGGACCAGAGCTGCACCGGCGATGATGATGGCGAGGATGACATAACATTTCCACTTCGAACCCCAGTGTTGGTGTGGCTCGGGGGTACTTGCGGTAATGGGATTGAGAGAGCTGGTATTGGTGCTCATCGAACGCCTAGGTCGAGAAGACCTGCTTGGCGGCAATTACCGTGTTGGCGTGGATTGTCACCGTATCCTCTAGACGCTGAGCATATCCGCCAGCGTAGGTTACCATTACCGGGATAGCATGTGTTTTTGCCACCTGAAAGACAAGCTCGTCTCGTTTCATCAACCCGGGAATGGTAAGCGCCAGTCCTCCGAGTTGGTCTTCTCGATAGGGATCAGCGCCCGCGATATAACAGAGCAGGTCGGGCTGGAAGCGCCGCAAAGCCGAGCTTAAGGCGTTGTCCAGCCAGGCAAGATAGTCGTCGTCACCAATACCGTCGGGCAGGTCTACATCGATCGAAGACGGAGGTTTCCACGCGGGATAATTATTTTCTTGATGGAGCGAGATGGTGAAAACCTCGCCGGCATGCGCCCCCCGCATGATAGCTCCCGGTTTGACGGACAACGGCCCGCTCGAAGGGAGCGGTTGGCTTGTCGTCCGGGTTGCGGCGAAGATCGCTGCCGTGCCATTCCCGTGATGCACGTCACAATCGATGGTCATGGCCGTCCGAATCTTCCCATCGCGCTGCATTCGGCGGATGGCTACGGCCACATCGTGGATCATACAAAAACCTTCGCCGTGGTCGGGAAAGGCGTGGTGAAAGCCGCCTCCGATGTTGATCGCGATTCCTTCCTGGAGAGCGTGTTGGGCGGCCAGGATCGATCCTCCGGCCGCGAGCCAGAACGCGGCCACCAATTCCGACGAATAGGGAATTTCCATCTGCAGTTCTTCGCGCTGTGACAGCGTCCCAGTCTTGAGCTTGCGCACGTACTCGGGCGTGTGCACCAGCAGGATATCCTGATCGCTAGCCGGCTCGGGACGAACAAAGTCGGAGATTTCGGCGACTCCCTGTTCCATGAGCTGGTGATGAACCCGGCGATATTTCTCCGCCGGGAAGATATGACTACCAATAGGTAAATAATAGCGGTCGTCATAGATGAGCTTAAAAGCCAGCATCAGGTGAGCACCAGAGCTTTCCGCTGGTTTTGGTTACTTTTTTCGTACCACAGGCGGGGCGGGAAATCCCCTACGAATCGGAACGATCGCGCCGCGTGTGGGATCATTGCTGGCATTAGCGCGCGACAATACCTGCTCTTGAATGTACTGTACAAAATCATGGATTTGCCGCTGCATCTCTTCCATGCGCTCGCGCATTTGCAAGATGATGGCGATCCCGCTGATATTCACACGCAGATCACGCGCTAGGTTGAGAATAAACTCCAGTCGTTCAAGATCCTCGTCCGTATAAAGACGCGTGTTACCTTCGGTGCGCGAGGGAGTTAGCAGACCTTCACGTTCGTACAGGCGCAAGGTTTGTGGGTGGATTCCGTACATCTCGGCCACCGCCGAAATCATGTAAGCGCCTTTGGATTTTCGTCTCGATGCCATGGGGAGTGCGCTCCACTTTCGGGTATTCAGAGGTCCGCGTCCCAGACGGACGAAAACCAGATACCGCGCCGAGGCAGTTACGAACCTCCAGTCACCGTCTCGGCCTGCTTGGCAATCGCCCACCCTGCCGGCTTAAGAACTTGTTTCAAGATATAGGTCAGCACTCCACTAGCGATCAGAATT
>JAFAWN010000016.1 GCA_019241735.1 Terriglobales bacterium | reverse complement strand
GATCAAGCGGAAACTGTTCTGATGAGGGTGGTCAGAGGGGCGGGCAGTCGCGGACTTGCTGGAATTTATCCGCGGCTGGCAGTTGAAGATAACGATCTTATGCCGGCAAACGTTGCCGACTGCAGGCCACCGAAAAAGTCGATTGTCCGGCCGCTTTTACAGGCCACACGTTCGGAGTTGGAAGGATATCTGGCAGAACTGCGGCAAGAATGGCGGGAGGACAGCAGCAATCGTGATCTGCGGCATGCTAGGAACCGGGTTCGTCACGGGATCCTGCCACGTCTGGAGCGGAATCTGAACCGGGGTGCGCGCCAATCGCTCGCCGACACTGCGGAAATAGCGCGGGCCGAGGAAGAGTATTGGGCTGGCGAAGTTTCCCGTCTGATGCCTCAGCTTTGGAACCGGCAAAACGCTGTCCTGAACCTGGCTAGCCTCAAGCCATTGGCTATAGCGCTGCAACGGCGAATAGTGCGCCGTGCGGCGGAGTCGCTCGGATTAAGGCTGTCGTTCCGGCAAGGGGAAGAGATCCTCGAAATGACTTCCGCTGAAACTGTTACGACCGAGGCAACGCCGGCAAAGTCTCTCGAGTTACCACAGGGCCGCAGGGTAATTCGCGATAAAAGCGAATTGCGCTTTGAAGTACCAAGACCCGCTGAACTGACGGGCCGGGATTACAGTTATAGGCTGCCAGTACCGGGGCATATCGAAGTCCCGGAGGCTTCGGCTTATTTTGAGGCAGTACTGATTTTGCCAACTGAAGCCAGGTCGGGTGCGGGTTATAATCGCGAGCAATTGCTCGATGCGACCCATCTCGGCACAGAGCTGGTAGTGCGGAACTGGCGGCCAGGGGACCGCTTTTGGCCCGCGCACACCAAATCATCCACGAAAGTCAAAGAGTTGTTGCAGGACCGGCACCTAGCTGGAAGGGAAAGAAAACTTTGGCCTGTCGTGACCAGCGGAGACCAGATCATATGGATGCGTGGTTTTCCGGTGCCGCAGCAATGTATGTCGCGTGAAGGTGCGAAGGCCCTACTGATACGTGAAAGCCCGATGAGCGAGATGCCGTATGAATGAAAAGCAAAACGGAGCGAAACTTCGCGTCGTGGTCCCGGCGGAGCAGATTGAGAAGCGGGTCCGGGAAATGGCGCGGCAGATCTCTGACCACTATCATGGGCGCACGGTCCACATTCTCGCGGTGCTCGAAAATGGGTTTGTATTTATGGCCGATCTGGTGCGCGCGCTGGATGTTCCGGTGGTGTGTCAGTTCATTAAGCCCCGGTATAGCAGGCAGCAGGACGCCGGCCGCAGCAATACGATGGAAATCTTTTTCAGTCACGAACCGGACATCCGCGGGCAGCATCTGCTGCTGGTCGAGGGATTGGTCCACTCCGGCGTCACCACTGAATTCCTGATGAATGATTTACGGGAGCGTGGGGCGGCGTCAGTAAAACTGGCTACGCTACTCGACCGTCAGTCGGCGAGACGGGTGCAGTTGCAGCCAGACTACTTTGGCTTCCTGATCGACGATGCATTTGTAATGGGGTACGGTTTGGGATCGCCGGAACAGACCCACCGGAACCTGCCGTACCTGGCCGTGGAAGTGGCCGCGGCCCATGCGGCACTTGTGACTTAAGTGCTTGCGGCAAGTCCATCCTTTTTTCCCCCAGAACGATTAGAATAGATATTTGGCGGGATAAGCGATTTCTCCTATCCAAACGGGATGCGGCGCATCTAATTGAGATAGTCAGGCTCTAGCCTCAAAGTTTTTCAGGAGCTTTAGGTGAATTCGACAGTAAAAACAGTAGTTTTCTGGTTGGTGATCGTATTGTCAGCTCTGCTCTTGTGGCAGGTGCTGAAGGCTGGCACGTCGGGACAAAAAGAGAGCGAAGTCAATTTCTCGCAGTTTATGTCCGACGTGGACCAGGGGAACGTCAAAGAAGTCACCATCACCGGCATGGAAGTGCACGGCAAGTATCACAACGGCACCGCCGGGTTCCATACCACCGTGCCATCGAATTATCCCGACATGATCAAGACGCTGCGGGACAAGGGCGTCACCATCAACATTCGTGACAGCAGCGGCGGGAGCTGGCCAAGCTGGATTGCAAACTTCTTGCCGCTGATTCTGTTGGCGGCACTATGGTTCTTCATGATCCGGCAGATGCAGACCGGGGGGAACAAAGCTTTGTCGTTTGGCAAGAGCCGGGCGCGCCTGCTCTCGATGCAGCAGAAAAAGGTCACATTCAAGGATGTGGCCGGAGTGGAAGAGGCCAAAGAAGAACTGAAGGAGATCATTGAGTTCCTGCGCGAGGCGCAAAAATTCCAGAAGCTCGGCGGCCGGATACCGAAAGGCGTTCTGCTGGTTGGACCTCCGGGCACGGGCAAGACGCTGCTAGCCAGAGCTGTCGCGGGCGAAGCGAACGTGCCCTTTTTCTCCATCTCCGGCTCGGATTTCGTAGAAATGTTTGTCGGCGTGGGCGCCAGCCGGGTGCGGGACCTATTCGAGCAGGGCAAGAAAAACGCTCCCTGCATTATTTTCATCGACGAAATTGATGCTGTAGGACGACATCGCGGGGCGGGACTGGGCGGCGGTCACGACGAGCGTGAGCAGACCCTGAACCAGTTGCTGGTTGAGATGGACGGTTTCGAATCCAATGACGGCGTCATCCTGATGGCCGCCACTAATCGTCCCGATGTTCTTGATCCGGCATTGCTTCGGCCGGGGCGCTTCGACCGCCGGGTGGTAGTAAACCGGCCGGACGTGCGCGGACGCGAGGAGATTCTCCGAGTCCACACTCGCAAGATCCCCCTGGCAGACGATGTTGAGCTTTCGGTGCTGGCGCGCGGCACCCCGGGTTTTTCCGGCGCTGATCTGGCGAACATGGTGAATGAAGCGGCATTAAGCGCGGCCCGGCAGAATCGTAAAGCGGTGCTGATGTATGACTTTGAACTGGCGAAGGACAAGGTCCTCATGGGGGTGGAGCGTAAGTCGCTAATCCTCTCCGAAGAAGAGAAAAAGGTGACTGCGTATCACGAGGCTGGTCATGCGATGGTGGCTTCGAAACTCCCGAATTCTGATCCTCTGCACAAGGTGACCATCATTCCCAGGGGTATGGCTTTGGGCGTGACCATGCAGTTGCCCATTGATGACAAGCATAACTACACCAAGGAGTATCTCGAGACCGAAATCGCCATTATGATGGGCGGCCGCATCGCAGAAGAAATGTTCCTCAACCAGATGAGCACCGGCGCCGGCAACGACATTGAACGCGCCACCGAGATGGCGCGAAAGATGGTTTGCGAGTTCGGCATGAGCGACCTTGGGCCGCTTACCTTCGGCAAGAAAGAAGAACAGATTTTTCTGGGACGCGAGATCGCGCAGCATCGTGATTACAGCGAAGCCACCGCGATGAAGATTGATGACGAAGTTCGCCGGATGATTGGCCAGGGCTACAACACCGCCAAGGGAATCCTGGCTGAAAATCACGATACTCTGGTTAAAATCGCGCTGGCGCTGCTCGAGCGTGAAGTGCTCGATGCCAACGAGATCAAGATGATTATTGACGGCAAAGAACTGCCACAGATTATCCCTCCTCCGAAATCGGATGATGGGGTGCAGCAGGTATTGAAGCCGGAGCCAGGACGTCCTGGATTGGCTAAAGGCGGGGAGCGCCCGGCCCCAGCGTAAAGCGAAGATTCTGACTTCGTTTCCTCGTAGCCTGTTAAATCGCGTTGCGAGCGCGTCGCAGCGCCTGGAATCATCCCTTTCCTGCGCTTCTATGTGGCGGTTAGCGGCTTATAACGCTATAATCCTTGCAGGACGTATCCCGTGCTTGCAAAACATGACAATTCGCCGGCGGTAATGCCGTCCCAAGCGCGCCCCAGCCTTTTCGGCAGCGATTAATTCTGGTCCTCCTTGCCCGTTAGTAGGTCTGTACCTAAACCCAACGACCGAACTTTTTCTTACGGAGGACCGCTATGAATATCAAGGCTATTTCCGGGCCGGCAATTAAGACCGCGCTCCCGGGACCAAATGCAACTCAAATTCTCGATGGCGACGTTGAATATATTTCTCCGTCCTATACGCGCTCCTATCCACTCGTCGCGAAGACTGGCCGCGGCATGGTTATTACCGACGTGGACGGAAACGAGTTCCTCGACTTTTCGGCCGGAATCGCGGTCACCTCGACCGGCCATTGCCATCCCAAGGTGGTCGTCGCCATCCAGAAACAGGCCGGCGAGCTGATCCACATGTCGGGGACAGATTTCTACTACGAAAACATGGTGACGCTGGCTAAGAGGCTGTCCGATATCGCGCCCATGCCGGGTCCCCATAAAATTTATTACGGCAATTCGGGAACTGAAGCTGTTGAGGCTGCGCTAAAGCTGGCGCGGTACCACACCCGGCGGCAGAACGTGATTGCGTTTTTCGGCGCGTTTCACGGGCGCACCATGGGATCGCTGTCCCTGACTGGTTCCAAGCCGCAACAGAAACGCCGCTTCGGCCCGCCGGTGCCGGGCGTTACTCACGTGCGCTATCCCGACGTCTATAGAGGCTGCGAAGGCGGTGCGCAGGATGCCGAAGCGTTTGCCACCGGCTGCGCCCGGTTCATCGAAGACAAGCTGTTCAAAACCATATTGCCGCCCGAGGAAGTTGCAGCCATTTTCGTCGAGCCCGTACAGGGTGAGGGCGGTTACGTGGTTGCGCCGACTTCCTTCATGCAGGAACTCCGGCAAATTTGCGACCGCCACGGCATCCTGCTGGTGGCGGATGAAGTGCAAAGTGGCGCGGGCCGCACCGGCAAATGGTGGGCGGTGGAACATACTGGCGTGCAACCGGATATCGTTTGCATGGCAAAAGGTATTGCTTCCGGCATGCCGCTTGGCGTCACCATGAGCAAGGCCGAGATTATGGATTGGGTGCCGGGATCGCACGCGTCAACTTTCGGCGGCAACCCTGTATGTATTGCGGCTGCGCTGGCAACGCTCGACGTAATTGAAAACGAAGGCCTGATGGAGAACGCCACCAAAGTCGGCACCCACATGCTAAAACGAATGGCGGGTTGGCCAGGCAAGCACAAACTGGTCGGGGATGTCCGCGGGCGTGGCCTGATGGTTGGGGTAGAGCTGGTAAAAGACAAGAAAACGAAAGAATACGCAGCCGCGGAACGCGATCGTGTGGTCGAGCTGGCGTTTGAGCGCGGAGTGCTTTTCCTAGGATGCGGCCCCAGCACTGTCCGCATCGCCCCACCACTTATCGTAACCATCGAGGACGCAGATATCGCCATAGATGTGCTCGAGGAATGCATTTCGAAAGCCGGATCGTAGCTGGAAAACGGCGCTAACTAATCCGATTAGCGTAGCTGGAAAATCCACTTCCCTTTGCCTAAGCCACGTGGAGCGTTGCAAAGATGGAGGTTGAGTGTAAAGTACGTCTTGCGCCGCCGTTGCCAGCCCTTCCCCGTCCGGTGGCGCCGCCGGGAAGATTTAAAGTTCCAGTCGCGGCGGGGCATTCAAGTGGGAGGGATTGTAACTAAGCGCCAGGTTCCCTCCGTCTCCCTGAGCCTGGCGCATTTTTCTGGGGCGCCCAATGCTACAGGTAGCTCCCTAAGCGAAGTTTTGGTTGCGAAAGAAGCATGAGTACGCGGTCGAGAGACTCTGTTCACTTTCGCAACCAGCCCTCCCCCCGATTCCACCCTCGCCGCTGTGCACGTTTTGTGACCGCGGTCACTTCTTCCGCGCAGGTATTTCGCTAGGCTGAAAGTGGAATGGCCACCGGCTCGCTTACCCATATCACGGTTCGTGCCTTGGATTGGATTGCAGACCAGATCTTTCCCGCCCCTAGCGACCGCGCACACCATAAGGTTGGCCGTCGCGGCGAAGAGGATGCGTACTTCTACCTAAGACACCTTGGCTACGTGATGGTGGCGCGCAATTTCCGGTCTGCCAGGCGGCGGGGGGAGATTGACTTGATCGGATGGAACGAAAACGTCCTGTGCTTCATCGAGGTCAAGACGCGCACCACGCGGGATGTGAAACCTGCGGAAGCGGCAGTAGACCAGGACAAGCGCCGGGTTCTGAATGGCATTGCGCGGGAATTTCTGCGGCTGTTGCCCGCAGCATGTAAGTGGCGTTTCGATGTGGTGAGCGTGTATTACGAGGGGCAATCACGAAAGCCGCAGTTCGAGCTGTTCGTCAATGCGTTCCCGGCAACTTGAAGTTATCGTGGCAGAACTAAATCGTAGCACTTGCCGCAGGCATCTCACCCCTGGGTGCGGTCGAGAAAC
>JAFAWN010000310.1 GCA_019241735.1 Terriglobales bacterium | reverse complement strand
GGTTAGCAACATGCCCTCTTTTGCGAAAGCATACGGATGCGCGGCCAATAGCCCAATGATCAACGAGCACCCTTGCAAGATCTGGTAGTCACCTGGGTTCTTCACAAATGGCCGGTGGTATTCGGCGTGTGGTAACACAAACGCACGCCGTAGCTATTTGTCCCAGCGGCTAGTGAGTAAAAGCAATATTGAGGCCCGTGGTCAATAAAATGTCATTCTGCTTCTTCCCAGCGGGCGGATTGGTTACATAGATATCGCCGAATGCGTTTTGCCATCCCAGCCATTTACTTAATTTAGTGACCGTGCCGAAGTTAAAAGTCCCGCGATATTCGCCCGTCTGGCTGAGGTCAGGATAGAAATACAACTTTTGGGCCAGCACGGTTGAGCTCGCGAGCTTATGCGTGAATTCCTCGCCCAAAGTTAAGCCCGCGAAGTTGCGCTTGACCGCTACATAACTTTCGCGGGTGTAATTCAAGCCACCTAACAGATCGAGCGTTGTCCGGCTGTTGTTGATCATGTGCCAGCCCAACCCGGCCCCGAGGACGGAGCGCAGATTCAATGACTGCAGCGCATCAGTTTGAAAATCGGCGCTGCCATATGCAAAGAGACGCGGAGTGAGATTGCGGCTGTAGCGTGCTCCGCCCTGGGTGGCATTCGCAGTTACGCCCGGCACCGCCCCGCGTGCATCATTGGAAGCGTAGACGCTGTTCGTATACAGCGCGATTTCGTCATGCAGGGTTTTGCGGTCGCCGGTAAAAGCCAGGGAAAGATTCTTGGTTTGACTGTTGCCGCGGGTCAGGGCAAAACCAACATTGGCCCCGCCTACCCAACCTTGCAATAATCCTGGATGTAGTGATTTCTCGTAATCGGCCTCCTGCGCATCATTCCGCAATCCCGTTACCTCACTCCGGGGAACATTCACCGTGCCTTTGCCTGATGTGGTCACCGCTATTGTTTCGTCAACTGTCGTCAGGGTGCCCGCAACAGTCTCTCCGCTTTTCTCTATTACATGCAATGATTGCGTTGAGTGTATCTCTTGTATTGCAGGCCATTGCACAGTGACCTCGCCCGCGAACTCTGTCTTAAGGATCAAAACCTTGTCGTCGGACTTTACGATGCTGCCGCTAAGCCTGTCTCCGTTGGTTAAGACGATCTGGTCAGCAACCGATAAAGAACATAAAAAGAGCGGAAGCAACGTCGCCAGGATTCGCATGATTTTTAAGCTCCAATGTTTATTTATAGGATGCCAGCTTCTCATAAACGCGAGATATCTCCCCCACAAAACCTACGCACCTCGGGAATCTATGAACCGAAAACACGACGCGCGAGCGGAGAGCCATAGGCGCGCGGTTTAAAATGGCCGAGGTTTCGGGACAATTTCAGGGATCACAAATTTGTGACTAGCGTTCCGTGCCGTGTGCCTCTTGAACAGAAGCGACCAGCCATTTGCCCTTTTGTTTAACCAGCACCAAAGTGCTCAATTCATTATGCGGAGGCAATGTCTCCTGGTTGGCGCTCAACATTCCGCTGACCTCGCAGGTTACGTGAGCTATCGCGACATCCGGCTTTAATAATCGGACCTTTACATCCTTTACTGTTGCATGCGCAGCCTTCAAGTCGGTTGCAAACTGGTGCTGGCGCGCGGGCTCGATCTCATCGATACCTTTAATCCACACCCCTTGAGCGTCTACGTAATCCGCATCCTTGGTAAAAAGCAGGGTCACAGGACCGCGATCGTTGAACGCGGCGACCACTTGGGTGACTGCACTGATAACTGCTGCCTCGCTTTTGTTCCCGGAGGTGGCTGGGGCCTTCTGCGCCGGCAACAATCCAACCAGCGTTGTCCCTAGCAAGCAAAATAATAAGAGTCGCTTCATAATCTCCCGCCTTCAAAGAATGGTAACAGAACTGGAAATGCATGCACCTGAAGAGGATGGGAACCTATCTCCGGGAACAATACAAACGGGATTGAAATAACCGCATCTCATCGCCGGAGGCTTAAATCATGAATGAGAATGACGCAATCGGTGTTTTGGAGAAACTGATCGAAACCTGCAGAGACGGTGAAAATGGGTATCGCACCGCCGCTGAGCATGTGAAGCGCCCGGATCTTAAGACTTATTTTGAGAAGCAGAGTGCGGAGCGCGGAAAGTTCGCCACGGAGCTGCAATCCGAGCTGTCGAAACTCCGCCCCAGTGAGAAGAAGGAGTCAGGATCGGTTTCAGCTGCGCTGCACCGCGCATGGATTGATACCAAAGCAAACCTCGGCGGCGGAGACAAATCCATCCTGGATTCGGTCGAGCAGGGCGAGGACAATGCCAAGAAGGTTTACGAAGACGCAATCGCAGACCGCAAACTTGACGCCAGCCTCGAAACTATTATTCAGCGACAGGCCCAAAGCGTTCTGAGCGCTCACGACAAAGTCCGGTCGATGAGGGATCAGCTGGCAGCCTAGTCACGCGCAACTGATCGGGTTTCCCAACTTGTTTCACGCCCCACTTGCTTCACAGCGATGAGTTGGGAAATCCGAGCGGCCGTAAGTGCTGCCGGCCTCTAGCCTGCCTTTCGCCCGGGCTCAACTGGTTGCTGTGCCGCGCAGGTCACGCACCGATCGATAATATCCTTACGGCGGGTCCGCAGCCTGTCTTCAAACGTGGACCAGCGCCCGCCAATCCCCGACGCTGAACTACTGATTGCCACTACGTCGGCGCCGGCGGGGACTATTCTCTCCGCAGTAAGCGCCTGATTCTGCTCGCGACTGATCTGGCTCCCGATCGATCCCGGCTCCGCCGGCATCTCCCTCGCCGTAGGAGTGATGCTACGGTCGCTACCTTCACGGTGCAAAATAGGATGACTGATCCACGACTCCTGGTAGCGGCCTTCGTAATCACGCCAGCTCTCATCAGACGCAATAGCGCCTTCGTCGTACGCTGGGAAATTTTCGATCTGCTCCTTGCTGAAGTCCACGGAGAAATCATTCTTGTGGGTGGTGGATGAACGCAGTTGCTGTGGTGGGACAATAAACTTCTTGCTCTTCAGCCAGCCGCCTGCGTCAACTATTAGATAGCGGATTTCACCGCTCGCATGATCGAAGATTACATCCTCAATCCTGCCAAGCTTCTCGTTGTCCCGTCCGTATAGGGTTGAACCTCGGATGTCATCCGCGGCTTCGGCCGCAGGGAAACTAAAATCGCGCAAAGTGCCATAGTGCGCCATAACACCTCCTTGAGATTTCGCTCCTCGCTGTTTTGTACGTTTATAAGATGCGACCTAGCCTACTGCGCGAGTACATGAAATACCGGATTGTTACTACATGGGATTCACCGAGCAGGTTAGTCCATATGTTGCTTTATAATTCGATCAGGTACTCATGCCCTTTTGGATTCCGTTGGCAACGATAGATAACGGCCAAGTATTTGATTTGTTCAGTGAAACTGGTGCCGTCGCCAGGGTTGTGCTTGTCCTCCTCCTTCTTTTCAGCCTGATTTCCTGGGCCATCATCCTGTCCAAGTGGAGTCTGTTGCGCCGTGGACGGGTGCAGAGCGGCCGCTTCGTGCGCGCGTTTCGCAAGGCACAGCGGCTTCAGGATGTCGGCGCGGTCGCGGAACAGTTTCGCCCTAGCCCTTTGGTCGGAATTTTTGAAGGCGGCTTTGAAGAATACCGGCGGCAGGGCGCGGTTTCGGGTGGCATGGTGAGGAATCCAACTGCCGTTCAACGCGCCATGCAAATTGCCGCCAGCGAAGAGATGACTCGGCTCGAGCGCAATCTTCCCTGGCTAGCTATTACCGGCGCAGTTACGCCATTCATTGGCCTGTTCGGTACAGTCTGGGGAATCATTGATGCGTTCCACGGGCTTGGCACCGCAGGCGCGGCGACGTTGCGGGCGGTGGCGCCTGGAATTTCCGAGGCGCTGATCACAACTGCGGCTGGTTTGGCGGCCGCCATACCCGCCGTGATTGCCTACAATTTAATCGGAAGCTCGATACGGGAGTTTGCCTCCCGCGGGGATGATTTCGCACTCGAAATGCTGAACGCCGTCGAGCGCCCGCACCCTGCGCAAGCCGCCGCTTATCGTGATGCCGAAATTCCACAGGTGCTGCGTTAATGGCTTTTACCGCGGCAAACGGCCGTACTCAGACATCTCTCAGCGACATCAACATTACCCCTCTGGTGGACGTGGTCCTGGTGTTGCTAATTATTTTTATGGTTACTGCGCCCGTACTTCAGTCGGGAATTGAGGTGAATGTACCGAAGACAAGGACTGTCAAGGAGATTACTGAGGAGCGCCTCGTCATCAGCATCAACCGGCAACAGCGGGTCTTTCTAGGCAACGACCCCATAAATATCAACGAGATCGGTGCGCAATTGCGGCAGAAGATCCGCGACCCCCAGCATCAGTCAATTTTCGTTCGCGCCGATGAAGAAGTTCCCTTCGGCGCATTCGCGACCGTGATGGATGCGGTCAAGCAATCTGGAGTAAGTAACGTGAGTGTTGTCACTCAACCGCTGCACCCTAATGGCAGCCAACCCTGAGATATTTTTCGAGCACGGCGAATGGACGCGGCCGCTGGCCTGGTCCGCCGTCCTCCACGTCGCGATCGTTGCGTCGATCCTTTCTTATGCCATCTTTGTGCAGGGGGGGAACAAATCCGACTGGGGGCAGGGCGGCGGGGGCGAGGCCATCGGCGTGTCGCTGGTGAGTAACATTCCGCTGCCCACTAATCCAGCGCCCACACAAAATGTCCTGGCCAATGAGTCGAAAGGATTGTCTCAGACTCTGCCGCAGCCGATTGTCAAGGAACCGGATGCGATTCCAATTCCAGAAAAAGAATCGAAAGTTAAACCGAAGGTAAAGCCCCAGGTTGCATCCGTCCCGCAAAAAGCTGCGCCCCATCCAGTGGAGCAGGCCAATCTCGTGCCATTTGGGCAGGGAGGGCCGGTCAGTGGGCCCTATGGAGCTTTCAGCGTTCCCGGCGCCAAGGGCGGTTTCGGATTCACTGGAGGCTCCGGCGACTTTGGCACCCGTTATGCCTGGTACGTCCGTGTGGTGCAGCAGAAGGTTTCGGAAAACTGGCTAAAGTATGAGGTGGATTCGCGGATTGCCGAGTCTAAAAGAGTTTACATACAGTTCGATGTGATGCGCGACGGAAGGCCGCAGAACGTGCGACTCGAGCAGTCCAGCGGAGTTCCTTCGCTCGATCAATCAGCTGTTCGCGCGCTACAGCGCATTGATACTTTTGGGCCGCTTCCCTCAGACTATTCTGGGAGCAAGGTCTCTGTGGAATTCTGGTTTGATTACAAGAAATAGCTGAACCTTTAAGAAATTTAGAAAGATCGAGTTTCTAATATGCATCGTTACAAGCTGGATCGCGTCACTAAATTATTCTCCTCAATATTTTTCCTCCTGATCGCGGCTTTTCCCTTGGCATCGACCTGCTCTGCGCAGGACTGGATTAAAACCGGCACCGGACT
>JAFAWN010000324.1 GCA_019241735.1 Terriglobales bacterium | reverse complement strand
TTACTGGCAGATCATGGCCGACGTTTTAGATTGGGCGGAGCACAATACCACTTCGACAGTGCTCTCCTGCCTGGCCGCACATGCCGGAGTACTCCACCGTGACGGAATCCAACGCCATCCCTTGTCCGACAAACAATTCGGCGTTTTCGAATTCCACAAGAATGGCGATCACTTGCTGACAGCTGGTATTTCCAGCCCCGTGCGCTTCCCTCATTCACGATGGAACGAATCACGCGCCGCGGAACTTACTGCTTGCGGATACCGTATACTCGTCAGCTCCGCCGGGGCAGGCGTCGATTCTTTTGTGAAACAGCAAGGGGAGTGCCTGTTCGTGCATTTTCAGGGTCATCCTGAGTACGAAGCACGGACCTTGCTCAACGAATACCGGCGCGATGTGCGCAGGTTCCTCAAGCAGGAACGGCCGATCTACCCATCGCTACCTCGTGGATATTTCGACGCCCAGACCACGCAGCTCTTGAACCAGTTTCGGCAAACCGCGGAGCCTAGTCCGAAGGAAGAACTGATGAATTCTTTTCCCGAGGCGGCTCTCGTCATCCCCGGGAACACGTGGCGCTCCTCCGCCGCTCAAATCTATCGCAACTGGCTGCAACATCTGCTCTCCGGCAAGACCCGGCGCTCAGTCTGCGCAGGCAATATTCAACCATCCCACGCCGCTCAATAATCATTCGCAGCGCAGCTTCGCGCACAGAAATAGAAATAGTGACCTCACCTGAACGCATCAGCGACGTCTCCAAACATTGGACGGAGAACGCCCCCGCCGCGCCAGCGCTGGTAGAGGCCTCTGGAACCTGGACCTATCGCCAGCTCTCCGATGCAGTTACAGAAGCCGAACATTGGCTGTTGCAGTACGGAGTGCGCGCCGGCGACCGGGTAATGATGGTCTGCGAGAATTGCCGCGATTTTGTTGCGATACTGTTTGCCCTCGCCAACCTGAATGCATGGCCCGTCCTGGTTAATGCACGCGTCTCGCCTCGCGAAGTTGACGAAATTCGAGAGCATTGCGGCGCACGATGCCTGGTTTTCACCGCAAATATTTCCCCGCAGGCCGCGCAACATGCTAAGCGCCATGGTGCGCAGCCCGTCCAGCCCAAGCATGTTTCATTCTCCATCAGCTCGCTTAATCACGCTGTCGAACCGGAACCGCTCGATCCGGAAATCGGGAATCGTGTGGCAGCGTTGATCTACACCTCCGGCACTACCGGTACTCCAAAAGGAGTGATGCTCAGCCATCGCAATCTGCTTTTCGTCGCCACCGAATCTGCCAAATTGAGAAGCTTGATTCCCGGCGACCGTATGTACGGCGTGTTGCCGATGTCCCACGCCGTGGGGCTTTCGGTAGTTCTTCTCGGCACGCTCCTGAGTGGCGCAGCCGTGCACCTCGCTCCGCGCTTCGATCCCGCCAGCGCTATCGCCTTGCTTCAGAAAGATCAGCTCACGGTGCTGCTCGGCGTCCCGTCGGCATTTGCGTTGATGCTCGAATATGCAAAGTTAAAAAACCTCAACGCCATTAACTCCGCTTCACTGCGGATAATTTCTTCTTCCGGAGCTCCGCTTCAGCTTTCGCTCAAGAATGCAGTGGAGAAGTTTTTTGGCCTCCCTCTGCACAATGGATACGGGGTCACGGAATGCTCTCCGAATATTGCCCAGACGCGGGTTGATTCGCCACGGACTGATGTTTCGGTGGGCCTGCCGCTTCCTGGCGTCTCCATCAAATTGGCAGGAGCTAATGGCGCCACAGTCGGGGAGGGGGAAGTGGGAGAACTTCTGGTTCGTGGACCGAACGTAATGAAAGGCTATTACCGCGCTCCGGAAGAAACCGCCGCTGCCATTGATTCCGAGGGATGGTTCAACACCCGAGACCTCGCACGCCTAGAGGGCGGGAACCTTTTTATCGAAGGGCGTTCAAAAGAACTCATCGTGCGCTTTGGACTGAACGTTTATCCCGCTGAGGTTGAGGCAATTCTGAATTCTCATCCCGCGGTATTGCGGTCGGCCGTAATCGGCAGGGCGGTTGGCGGCAGTGAAGGCGATGAGGAAATTTTGGCTTTCGTGCAGACCCGCACCGACTCTTCAGTCACTTCTGACGAAATTTCCGGGCATGTTGCCCTTCATCTCGCGCCCTACAAACGCCCGTCGCAGATATTATTCATCTCTGAAATGCCGCTGACTCCAACCGGCAAGATCGCCAAAAGTGAGCTCCTAAGAAACGCAGATCTCCATCACCAGAACGCATTCACCCCGCAGTAACCCCTCCTCACGCCGCATTACAGTGGCACCTCGATCAACGAAGGGCCCTCCGCTTCAAATCCATCCCGTAAGGCCTTTTCAAATCCCTCTAATGTAGTGGCGCGAGTTGCGGGCACCCCCATGCTTTTCCCCAACGATACCCAATCAATATCTGGGCGTCCAATGTCGAACAAATCCATGGCGCGCGGCCCGGGAGCGCCAACGCCGAGGCCTGCGAACTCGCGTTTAAGAACCGCATAGGCGCGGTTGGCGAAAATCACCGTCGTGACCTTAAGTCCGTATCGGGCCATGGTCCACAAAGCTTGCACTGTGTACATGCCGCTACCGTCAGCAGAAAGGCAC
>JAFAWN010000029.1 GCA_019241735.1 Terriglobales bacterium | reverse complement strand
CTTTAGCTTATAAACGTCGGAACCTTCCATCTTTACTTTACCCAGCAATTCCACCTTGTTACCTTTGCTCTTGTAATCTACAAACGGCCCATCGATGTCGGCCGTCTCCTCCATCTCTTTGGCCTCGTCGGCGGACATCTTTTCGGGGTCTTTCTTACCCATGAACGGCATTACCTGCCAAGCCGTGCTGCCATCGTAGGCCTGCACTGCCGTGAGTCCCTGGACGGTGAACTCTAGACGTGCGAAGGCTGGACGCTTTTGAATCAGAGTTCCAGGAGCCTCCATCCCCCCACCCAGCGCCATTGTCGCGGTGGTTTTAACCGACTGCACGCTCTTCAGTTTGTCCGCGCCGCCACGGGCCTGAACATTCTTCGCAATGATATCGTCCACGTTCTGGGCCCATGCCGCCGGCAGCAGCAAACTCAAAACGACCGTCGCCAAACACACTCTTCTACGCATTAGTCTTCTCCTAAGATTCCTGGGAATTGGATTGCTATTAAGGACGATCATTATACCTGCTGAGGAAGCGGTTTTAGGCGAGGCGTGACGCAGATAGGACGTAGGTTGGAAGTAGCGGGCCGAGGGCTGGTCCCTCCCAGGCGCGGGGGTAGGAAAATCTTGCGCACAAAACAAAACGTCCAAGACTCAAAGAGTCGTGGACGTAAGTCGAACAGCCCTCCCCCAAGTGCTGCTCAACCACAGAGTATGTCAGGTCCCGTTCTCAGTCTATGGCACCGCAGTGCCATGCCTTCCGCCCACTCGGGCTACCTAATCTAACCTCCGGATATTTGACCCGCCATGCATCCTTCTTCGCGCCTTCGCAACTAATTCTGCGGCAGAATAAGTTACACTGCGCCGTCGGAAATAAATTTCAGCATTCTTCCAGAATAGAGGTGCTCTATGTCCGCCACTCCCCGCATCCAGGTCATACTGTTGGTGACATTGGGCTTTGCATTTCTTTTGCCGGCAACTCTCCACTGCCTCGACCAAAGCAGCAGCAATGCGGATGCATGGAGTATCCTCGAGACGGCGGCTCAGTCACAGAAAGTTGAAGACCGAGTCATCGGAATCCGGGTTCTGGGTCTGCTGCCTGCGGATCAGAAAGCTTCCAGCCTGGCGGTTAAGGCACTCGATGATACCCGGGCTGAAGTCCGGGCATCTGCAGCAACTGCCTTGGGGCAGATGAACTTCACCGCCGCCATCCCCAATTTGAAAAAGGCCCTCTCCGATTCCGACGTCTCCGTTGCACTGGCGGCCTCTCATGCGCTGAATCTGATGCAGGACGAGTATGGATACGAGGTTTATTACGCTGTCCTTACGGGGCAGCGAAAAAGCAGCAAAGGGTTGATTGCGTCGCAGATGGAAACCTTGCGTGATCCAAAAAAGATGGCGCGCCTCGGATTCAGCGAAGGGATAGGCTACGTGCCTTTCGCAGGAATCGGTTGGGAGGCGTTCCGCAACATACGCAGGGATGACTCTTCGCCTATGCGCGCGGCGGCAGCAACAGTCCTGGCCGCCGACACTGATCCCAAGAGCGCAGCCGCCCTAGTGGCGGCAATCTCCGACAAAAGCTGGGTGGTGCGGGTTGCGGCGCTCGAAGCGCTGGCAAAACGGAAAGATCCCTCCGCCTTGCCAAAAATTGAGCCTTCCATGCAGGATTCAAGAAGAGAAGTGCGGTACACAGCGGCCGCGGTTGTGTTGCGTCTGCGCGCAGTGCAAGAAGCGCGCGAAGCCAAGTAACCGTTAATTTCGGCTGTGATTGAAATGGATTACTGCAACATTGGTTGTAATGGCCCGAATACTTGTGGCGATCCCGAACGTTTGCGTAATTCGCTGAGCAGGGCCTGGGCCGCATTGAGATAAGTTTTGCCGGAATCGGTGGAGTCTGCCCACACTGCGTCATAGACGATCTCCGCGGCTTCGGTAAGATCTATATGCAGCGCCCCTTCTAACGCCTCCACGCGCTCTTGCAGGTGGTCATAGCAGCTTTGGCAAACCGTCGCAGGTTCCAACCCGCCTTGATGGTTCTCCGTTTTCGTGCAGTTCATGCTGGTTGTGGCATTGATCTGCAGCTGCGAAGCCAGAGTTTGCGCTTGAAACTCACGCAAGAACCGTTCCCGCTCTTCTTCCAGTGCTGCTGGGTCAGGCAAATTCTCAACCGGGACGACGGGAACTGGGGCTTTAATATTTGGGGAAACCCGCTCCGTGCTTTTGCAGGTGGGACACTCCGCCAGGTTCGCAGGGTAATAGAGTTTGCACTTCGCGCATGGAAGACCAAATCCTGACTGTTTAGGACCTGCCTGCCAGGGCGCCGAAGGATCCCGATACCGGCTGGCATCGCTGGGCTGTCCCTCGGTTAGCCCGGAGTTCGAATTCTTGGGCGCAACCTTATTTTCAGCCAACGTCGAAGTTCCTATCGAACTCATGCTGCTGCCTCCAGGTGGCGAGCTTGAATGCGTTATGGGAGGATTATCTATCCACATTCTAGGGGAAATTGAGTATTGGCCTCTGCACTAGAGTGCATAGGGAGCATTGTCCCCTTGGGTTCAAGATTCCACGCTTTCGGGGTTGATACGATCGCGGCTGCGCTAGAAGATTGATAAGAGGTTGCGGGCCATCTGAGGATTTGACGCTAGGATCGGCCGGCAGTATGGTTAATCGATAAGTTAGTGGAGGTTTGCATGTTTGAAGGTCTTTTTCAACCGATGCATTTGCTGGTCATTTTCTTTATTGCACTGCTGGTTTTTGGCCCCAAGAAGTTGCCCGAATTAGGAAAAGGTATTGGCGAGGGAATCCGCGCCCTCAAGGATGGAATGCGGGAAGCGAGTGGCGAGCAGCCGAAAACCACTCCCAACAATCCAGCGCCGAACCCCGAGTCCAAAGCCTAGACCCTGTTTTCTTTTAGCGCCCAGCTCTCAGATTTTTCCGGACTTCTTGGCCGCAACCACCTGATCAAATGTGCACTGCGCCGGTTTCTTCTCTGGACGCCAGCGCAGAAACCTGGTCCCATGCCGGAAGCGACCTGCCGAGAAGTGGTCGTAACTGACTTCGCACACCAAAGCCGGCCGCAGCGGTTTCCATTCGCTGCTTCGTTTCGTGCTCCAGCGACTGGGGCCGCCCGGGGCCCGGCCGGTAAATCCTGGTGCGGCGACCAAGGGCTCGACCACACTTGTCAATTCCCTGCGCTGCTCCTTCGTGAAGCTAGACGTGAAGCCTACGTGGTTTAGCAGACCGTCTTCGTCGTATAGGCCGAGCAACAGCGACCCGATTCCTCCTCCTTTCTCGGCGTAGCGAAAACCGCCGACCACACAATCGGCTGCGCGAATGCGCTTGATTTTTACCATCCCTGTACGTTCGCCAGAATGGTAAGGCTGATCGAGCTGTTTGGCGACGATGCCGTCGAGTCCCATTTTTCCAAGTTCGTGCATCCATCGCTCGGCCTGCTTTTCCTCGGTGGACGCTAAAGAAAGAAGGATCGTTTCGCTTTTTAAAGATCGGAAAAACTTCTCAAGTTTAGACCGTCTTTCCGAGAGCGGGAGTTGCGTCAAATTTTCCCCGCCTTCGTCGACCAGGAGATCGAAGGACATCAGAGTGGCAGGAGTTTCCAGGGATAACCTCCGGATCCGCGATTCGGCAGGATGCACCCGCATCAGCAGATCATCAAACGATAGCGAATCGCCTCTCTTGATAACGATTTCTCCGTCCAAAACAAAGCACGAATGTTCCAGTTGAGCTAGCGCGTCGAGCAACTCCGGGAAGTAGCGGCCTAGCGGTTGCCCGGCCTTGGACTGTAATAAGACTTTCTTATCGCGTCGATAGGCGAGGCAGCGAAAGCCGTCCCACTTGGGTTCGTAGAGCCAGCCTGGTTCTTTGGGAATCCTCGCAACCGACTTCGCCTCTGCGGGCGGATAAGGCGGACGAATGGGCAACCGGATCGAGGGGAAAGCCTGCATCAGGTCATCGGCGGGCGTTGCACCGGCTTTTACGCCGCGAGTCTTTGCTTGTTTTTTTACGGACGTTGGCATCGCCAGAATTGGATGCAGGGTTAGGCCGGCACGTTACGCGTTGTGACCGTGGCTGCAGTCTCGGTTTAGAAAATGCCAGAAACGCTTTAAATGCATGAACACTGATTCGATTACCTACGTGCCGCGACCCAACAACATTCCTAAGTCATGCGGGTTTGTACTCACAGATGAGGAGGTTGCATATGTTAAAGAAAATCGCGTTATCTGTACTGGGGTTGGGATTGGTGTTTGCGGTAATAAATCCGACGCCGGCTCATGCGGGGGTAGTGTTCGGGGTTGCGGTCGCGCCGGTCTACGCCTCCCACGCATGCCCTTACCCGTATGCTTATTCCTACGGCCGGCCTTATGCCCCGCTCCCATATGCGTATGGATATGCGCCGGGCTTTGCTTATCGTGGCTTCTACCGGGGGCGGTACTGGGGCCGGCGGGAGGGTTTTCGCGATCACGAATACCGCGAACGGGAATATCGCGAACGCGAATATCGCGGCGAGCGCCCTTACTTCAGGCGCTAATGGGTTCCCGCTAGTACACTGGATTATTCAGGCCCCTCGAAAATATCCCGAGGGGCTTGCCTTTTAGTTTGTTCCACAGCAGACTGAGGAAACCTGCCGAAGTGGGTACAAACTTAAGGTTAGAGCTCGATTTAGCCGGGCTGCAGTGAGGAAGAGCATCTTATGGCAAATAACGAGCGAGGAGCCTGTCGCCTGGTCGCTGTGGCCGGACAGGATGGAAAGCCAGTCATCAGGGTGGAACTTTTCCACCAGACAGTGCCATTTCTCGCTAACACCACCCTCGAATTCGAATTGCTGGGTGGGACCACATTGCAACAGGCAAAAACGCTGGCGGAATCTATAAATGATCGAATCGTGGGCCTTGCCGTCGTGCGTCCCTGAACAAACGCCAACCTAGTTATTCCAGATAACCTATCGCCAATGCCGAGAGGCGGGCCAGCTTCCTCTTACTTCAAGTCGCCCCAGCCGGATGTGAAACCAACACTGGCGAATTGCCGCTTGACTCAGGTAGTCGCAAGTTCACAGCTCAATGCTATTGTGTTGCACCCGGTTACAAAAGCAAATATGGCAATGAAGAACAAGGCTCGTACGATTCGTGGAGGCTATTGCGCGAAATCTCGGCAGGCAGGCGCACTTCCGATCTTTGTTACTTGTGTTTTTTTATTTGGCGTATTGCTAGCGACAGCTAGGGCGCAGGAAAGTGCCTACATCGTAACCTACGACCACTACCTGGAGGAGCCGGGCAATTTGGAGGTCGAGTACTTTTCGACGTTTGGTACACAACGCGGAGGCGACAACTTTCACGCCTATTGGTTAGAACTCGAGTACGGTCCCAAAGCCTGGTGGACCACTGAACTTT
>JAFAWN010000241.1 GCA_019241735.1 Terriglobales bacterium | reverse complement strand
TTCGACAACAGTCAGGAGTTGCAGGATTGCTGCTCTTGCCCAATTACCCCGGATGGAATCATCTCCGAGGACGTCAACAGCGAACTGCTTTATCGGCCCGTCACTGGTTTTGTTAACCACTTCGGTCTGATCAAGATCATTTCGTCTTCGACCGGTCCGGATGCAACCACCCCGACTCCGACTCCTGGAATTCGTGGCTGGGAAACACACGTTCAGGCGCTGGGCGGATTCGCCATGGCTCCTCTTTTCGGAACTGACTCGGTAAGCTTGACCAACTATGCAGTTCCCCAGGGTCCGTTTGCCGTAACTGAGACCCAAGTGCAGGATGCCAACCTGTCCACGACCGAAGAAGCTACTATAACCACGCTGTGCAAGTATGCGCTGATCTTGGGCAGCGGGCGTGGCGTTTGCAAGTGCACTCCGGAGGACTTCACCTTCTAACTAGGTAAGTCTTTTGGGTTTATAGACATACGATAGGATGGCCGCAACGGCCATACCATCCGCTTACAAAAGCTGGACACTGAGGTAAACCTTCGTGTCTGGCTTTTTTTATGGTCGAATTGCCCCCGTCACGCTATACTGGGTTCAGATTTTTCCCCCTGCAAAAGCACACAAGATACACAGTCAATTTCCAATTCAAGAGGGGAGTATCCGCAATGTCGAATTCGCGCGCTTTTTTAGCGCTGGGACTCGGATTAATGTTGTCCGTCCCTTTTCTGCCGGCCCGGGCCCAGGACGATGCTACTGTCGTCGCCCAGGTTGGAGACCACAAAATTACCGCTGATGAGCTTCACCGGAAAGAGGGCAGCAAGCTTCTTCAGGCCGAATATAAAGATTACGTCGCCAAGCGCGATGCCTTAAACCAGCTCATCGATGAGCAACTGCTCCAGATGCAGGCTGCCCGTGAAGGCGTCACAGTCCCCGAATTGCTGAAGCGTCATGTCGAATCCCAGGTCAAAGATCCCACCGAAGATCAGATGCGCTTTTACTACGAGGGCGTGGAGACCGATGAGCCATTTGAAGCGGTCAAGGGCAAGATCCTTGAAGGCGTGCGTCAGGTCCGTCTGCACAAGGCACGCACTGCATATCTCACCAGCTTACGTTCGAACTACGATGTGGTGGTTGAACTGAGCCCACCCATCGCCCACGTTGACACCGCCGGCTCGCCACGGCTCGGACCTAAGGATGCCCCGGTGCAGGTTGTGGAATTTGCCGATTATGAGTGTCCCTATTGCCAGAAGGTGAACCTCTATCTCCAGAAGCTTCACCAAGAGTTCGGAGATAAGGTCGCCATTGTGTTCAAAGACTTCCCGCTGCCTATGCACTCCCACGCTGCTAAGGCCGCTGTGGCGGCTCGTTGCGCCGACAAGCAGGGCAAATTCTGGGAATATCACGATGCCCTCTTCATCAGTAAAAAACTTCTGGTGGCGGACCTGAAGCAGCAAGCCCGTACCCTCCATCTGGCTGGCGCGAGTTTTGACAAGTGCATGGATACCGACGAACCCATCGAGCTGATCCGTAAAGATTCCAACGAAGGGTTGCAACTTGGGATCGAAGGGACGCCGAGTTTCTTCGCCAACGGTCATTTCATGAGCGGCGCTATTTCCTACGCGCAGCTCCATGATGCTGTGGAAGCGGAACTGGCCACGATGGGTGCAGCGCCGCGGAATGCGGTCGCATCCACCGGGGTGAAGGAGTCGACCCCCAAGAACTAGCAGTCAGTGTTGTGTTCAGTAAATCAACCCGCTCAAGCTTGTCTTGGGCGGGTTTTTAATTTGCGGTGTTATTTTTAGCCGAAAAAATCTTGCCACCAACATCCACCCGAAAAAAATCCCGGAGCGTGGAGCTCTGGGATTCATAAAAGGTAGCTGTCAGGGAAACTTTATTTGCCGGGTTGTAGAGAGATTTGGGTCTTCTCTGTCGCCATGATAAACGGTGTCCCGCGAAGTTGGTCAACCTTACCAGTTACGCAGACTTGTTTTCCTTTGTACGCCGGCGCAACATCGTCTGCCTTGGTGCGGTCATCGCCGAACGTAACAAAGTAAAACACCGGATTAGGCTCCGGCTGGTCGAGATCGAGGTTGATGGGGCGGCCCTTGCCTCCGATGCCGTATTTCCAAACTTTGGAGTCAACCACGGTCCCGCAGACCGTCGCGGTCTCGCCTATGTGGTTCTTGGCATCGGCGGAGGTGAGGTGCTTAGATTCTGTTTGAGCAAATGTTAAAGGCGTAACTGCGAGCAGGCATGCCGTCAGCACCACGTTTCTCATAATTTGTCTTCTCTCGGAAAATGGATTTGGCTGTATGCCAGGGGGTTGCGCCAGCCAGCTATGCAGAGAACTCGAGATCCGAATTCCAGCAGTGAGTTTATCGTATTCGCGGCTATAGCCCGCGTCAATCACACCATCGTGCCTTGGGGTTTTCCTCGAGATAACCCGCACTGCCCCAATTGTCTAATCACTTTGGCTAAGCCAATTGGATACTTGTGACGCCACGGTTTCAAATTTATTGTCATCACACGCCACAGTCCCTCCCCCGCGACTGTTGATCACCTTTTTTCAGGGTTTCAGCACTCCGATCGTCCCCCATCTTGGTACACGGACGCCTGACCAACATTTGGCGGTAACTGTTACTGTGCGCAAAATCATAGGAAACGCAGGACGCTACATGATCTTTTCGAAGCGCTGGTCAGCGTCTATAGCGGCATCCGAAATCTGCTTTGATAGCTCCCCGACATTGCAGGAGGTAGTGTGAATAGTTTCCGTATCTGTTTGGTCACCGCTTTAATGGGTGCACTCTTGGTGCCGATCGCGCCGGCGCAGCAGGACACTGTGACCCCCCAAGTGTCTGGTACGCCTGCTGCTTCGGCTACCGTTCCCCGCTTGATTCGGATGCGCGGATCGCTGGTGGAAAACTCAGGCAAGCCCGTCGTAGGCCAGGCGAACGTTCAGTTCTCTTTGTATAGGGACCAGGCGGGTGGCCCGGCGCTATGGCAGGAAACACAATCTGTCCAACTGGATGCCACCGGACATTACGAGGCGCTGCTGGGAGCGACCAGCCAGGAAGGACTTCCTTTAAGTGTTTTCACCAGCGGGGAAGCCCGCTGGCTTGGAGTGCAAGTTGAAGGTCAGCCGGAACAGCCGCGCGTGTTGCTGCTGAGCGTCGCCTACGCGCTGAAAGCCGCAGACGCTGAAACGCTCGGAGGAAAGCCTGCCTCCGCTTACATGCTGGCCGGGAGCCAGAATGTCTTTATGGCCGTGGCGCAGCCTAATTCGAGCGTGAAGCCCTCCGGCGCAATGCCATTCACCCCAATGTATGGAGGCGGCGGAAAGCCGGCCACTCCATGCACTACAGTCTCAGCCGATGGAACAGGCACCGCCAACCAGGTTGTGAAGTTCACCGATGCCTGCGACATCCAGAACTCAGCAATCTTCGAATCTGGTGGCAACGTCGGCATCGGCAATACCAGCCCTGCCGGGGTGCTCGATGTTTCGGGAAACACCTTCATCCGGGGTAGCTTGACGCTGCCCGCGACCGGGACCGCAACTTCAGCCACGCCATGGCCTTCGTATGCGTTCGACCTGCTGGCATCTTCCTTCAGCAGCACTTCGAGTTCTGCGGTCGCTCAAGACTTTCGCTGGATGGCAGAGCCTGCGGGAAACAACACCGCGAATCCATCGGGAACTTTAAATCTTTTGTTTGGCTCGGGCGGAAATACGCCGAGCGAGACTGGCCTTTCGATCGGAGCGAACGGCGTGATTATGTTCGCCCCGAATCAGACTTTTCCCGGCGCCGGAAGCGGAACTGTAACCAGCGTCGGCACCGGCTCTGGCCTTACCGGAGGCCCTATCACCGGAAGCGGAACAATTGGTATTGCCAATGGCGGGATTACAAATCTTATGCTCGCCAATCCATTCGTTACCGTCCAGGCGGGCTCTGGCTTGTCCGGCGGCGGACCAGTGGCGCTCGGCGGCACTATTACGCTGACCAATACTGCGCCGAGCTCGGGCGGTACTGTAACCAGCGTAGCCAGTGGCACCGGATTGAGCGGCGGACCTATCACCGGAAGCGGAACACTGAGCTTGAACACCGGATATACGGATGCCCGCTATCTGCAACTGGCGGGTGGAACTCTGATCGGGGGGTTAAACGGCACTACTGCCAACTTCGCCAGCACCGTGCAAGCCGGCGGAATTGTCGCTGCTCCTTTGGGAACGGCGACTCCCAGTCAGGCATTCACTGCCAGCCCCTTGGATTCTCAAGCGTCGGTTTATAACACCAGCGTGAGCAAGGCGGCGATTTATTTCTATCGCTGGGAAGCGGAGCCTTTTGGGAACAATAGTTCCAGCACTGGTGCCAACCTAAACCTGCTTTTCGGGACTCCCGGACTTTCGGCGCTTGAAACCGGGCTTTCGATAAACCGCAACGGAATTATCACGTTCGCCCCGGGCCAGACTTTTCCTGGAGGCAGCGGCACTGTTACCAGCGTCGCGACTGGCGCTGGGCTTACGGGCGGTCCCATCACCACCAGCGGAACCATCAGCATTCCTCCGGCCGGGGTAGTGAACAGTATGCTGGCGAACCCGAGCATCACTGTCCAAGCAGGAACTGGCCTGTCGGGAGGCGGAACGGTTGCGTTGGGTGGCACCGTAACCCTCAACAGCACAAGCTCAGGGGGCACCATCACCGGTGTCACGGCGGGGAGTGGATTGCAAGGCGGTGGCAGCAGCGGCAACGTTACCCTGAGCCTGCTGCAGACCTGCTCTGCCGGGCAGGTGCTTGCCTGGAGCGGCGCGAGCTGGA
>JAFAWN010000360.1 GCA_019241735.1 Terriglobales bacterium | reverse complement strand
CATGGCGGCACATGGTCATGGAACCTCCAAGAAAGGAGCTGAGGCATCTGCTTGCATTGGGCATCGAGAAAGGCGAGTTTTCGCCCGAACTCGATCCCGACCTGTCGCTGGCCCTGCTGCTTGGCCCCATCATTTATTGGCACGTCTTTCTTAATGCAAAGAGATCGACCGGGAATCCCAAAGGGTTAGCCGAGGGCGTGATTGACGCGTTCTGGAAAGCCTTCGGCCTAAACGATACCTTTGCAAAAACGTGAGATCGATTCCGGGCACTGGAATACCATTTGCGAACACCTTCCGCTCACTCCTGAGACTTAACCAGGGGGGGAAACCAGTTCTTTTTGTGGATACCGAAGTGCTCAGAGCCGGATAGGTTTTAAATAAATGAAAACGTTGAAAGTGGATCTGCGTTACTCCCTGCGAAACCTCCGGAAAAATCCTGCTTACGCAGCCATTACGATTTTGCTGCTGGCGCTTGGCATCGGAGCCAATTCAGCCATCTTCAGCGTGGCTCATTCCGTTCTGTTGCGCCCGCTACCGTACCTGCATCCTGAACAATTAGTGGTTACCCTGCATCAGGGTAATTTTCCAGTTTCTCCGGCTGACTATCTCGATTACAAGAAGAACGCCCGCTCATTCGAGCAGATGGGAGCCGCCCAGCTCTGGGGCGCAAACCTGACCGCAGGCGACCGGCCGGAACACATACCGGGAATTCAAGTAACCGCAAACATGATGCAGCTATTAGGTATTGCGCCCAGACTGGGACGTTCGTTTTTGCCTGAGGAGGAGCATGCAGGCGCTTCAAAGGTTCTTCTGCTCTCCCATGATTTGTGGCGGGATCGTTTTGGCGCTGATCGCAACGTGGTAGGCCGTGAGGTTCTGCTGGATCGGGTTCCTTACAAAGTCGTCGGGGTAATGCCGCCTGGTTTTCGATTTGCGCCGTTTTGGGCGACACGAGCGCGGATGTGGACACCGCTTGTTCTCGATGCGCGAGTCGATGACCGGGGCGGGCGTTCCTTACGGGTCTTTGCGCGCCTGAGGCCCGGTGTCAGCATCGCACGAGCGCAGTCGGAGATGGGCGCCCTTGCGAAGCGCCTTGCCGACCGTTATCCTCAAACAAACGCGAAGCTTGGAATCAGTGTTGTTTCTCTGCATGAGAAGGTGGTCCGCTCGGTTCGTCCGATGCTGCTGGTCCTGCTGGGCACGGTCGGTTTCGTCCTGCTGATCGCATGCGCTACGATAAGCAATCTGGCGCTGGCGCGCGCGGTGGCGCGCCGCAAGGAGATGGCGCTTCGGCTGGCCATAGGCGCGCAAGGGAGCGATCTAATCCGCCTGAACCTCGTCGAAGTGCTCCTTCTTGCCGCGCTCGGCGGCTTGGCGGGAGTTCTGCTCGGAAACTGGGCTGTGGCGCTCCTCATAAAAACCCTGCCGCCGGAAAGTATCCCACGGCAGGCGGAGGTCGGTTTTGATGGGATGGCTCTGTTGTTTGCCGGGGCGGTTACGGTCTTAAGCGTGCTGTTCGCCGGGCTGGTCCCTTCAGTGCAGGCGTTACAAGCGGATCTGAATGCAGACCTGAAGGAAGGAAATCGCGGAAGCAGTCAAAACGCTGTCGGAGGTAGCGCCCGGTCTGCTTTCATCGCCGCTGAAGTGGCTCTGTCACTCGTTCTGCTGGCAGGCGCAGCGCTCATGATGAGGACCATGCTGGCCCTTCAGGTGGTGGATGCCGGTTTCAACCCCCACAACCTGCTGACAATGCAAATTGCGGTGAGCGGCACGGAGTACGATCAGAACCACCGCCGAGGCAACTTGTTCCGCGAAGTGCGAAACAACCTGGCTGCTGTGCCGGGAATCGAGTCGGTTAGCGCCATTAATCACCTGCCCATCGGCGGAGATATCTGGAATCTGGGCTACACCATTGAGGGCCGCCCAATTCCGGCGCCGGGCGAAGAACTATCGGCGGTGTACCGCGTTATCATGCCGGGTTACTTTCGCACCATGCAGATTGGCTTACTCCAGGGCCGCGATTTCAATGAACACGACAGCGAAGAAGCTGCTGGTGTCGCCATCATCAATGAAGCGATGGCGAAGCGCCGCTGGCCGGGCGAGAGTCCTTTGGGTAAGAGCATCCACTATGGAGCCACGCCGGATGAGCACAAAGCGGCCCAGACCATTATCGGCGTGGTCCGAAACGTGCGACAGAATGATTGGACGAGCCCGCCGGCTGATGAGATTTATCTCCCTTATGACCAGCACCCCGATGCCATGGGGCTTTCTTATCTCACGTTTGTGCTGCGAACTCAACACAACCCGAACCAGGCGGCGGACAAAATTCTGCAAAGCATGAGCACGTTCAATAAGAATCTGCCGATAGCCGAGGTAGCCGGCATGGAGCGCGTCATTGCGAACGAACTCTGGCGTCAGCGTCTTGCTACTGAATTGATCGGAGGCTTTGCTGGTGTTGCCGTTCTGCTCGCGGTAGTGGGTATTTATGGCGTGGTCTCGTATTCGATGCGGCAAAGAACACAGGAGATTGGCATTCGTATGGCCTTAGGCGCGGAATCGAGCGATCTGATTGGTTTGGCTTTGCGTGAAGGGATGAAGCCGGTATTTATGGGCGCGCTCATCGGGCTGGTGTTAGCGCTTTTGCTGACCCGGTTTATGCAGACTCTGCTTTACGGTGTCACAGCGGCGGACCCGCTCACATTCTCGGTAACAGTTATTGCACTGATGGCAATCTGCGTGTTCGCGAATTTGATTCCCGCGCTGCGGGCCGCGCGGGTAGACCCGCTGATCGCCCTGCGGCACGATTAAGTTTCCGATGCTTATGCGTTCTCGTTCGGCATCCACCACGCAGCGGAAGCCGAGGGCACCGGACCGATCATAGCTCGGGACCATGAGCAGCAGTTTTCCGTGCCGGTCGTTGCGACAGGCTGCGGAAAGTACCAGATCGATCCCTGCGGCTGATAGAGACTGCCCTCCGCGTGTGCTCATCTGCCTATTCGCCGGTCTATTGCCGCACAGTGCCCGCCCCGCCAGGCCCGTCATTCCAAAGGGATTTGCCTTTGACATTGATTAGCGCATGGCGGATCATTGAGTATCTTCTATCCTAGTTGAGTATCCCTCTTTTGTGCCCGTTAAGGCTCTTCCATCCTGGCGCCATCCCGGATGCGACTTCCGTTTGACCGCCGAATTTACTTGGAACCGAATCAATGCCTGAACCTTTGCTGTGTCACCAGCCGGAGAACGCCGACCATGCTCAGCTTTACGAGATGCTTGTCGGAGAGCTGACCGACTTTGTTATCTTCCTCATGGACCCGACCGGGTGCATCGTGAGCTGGAATCCGGGCGTGCAACGCGTTCTCGGGTACGCGGAGGCGGAATGGCTCGGTCAATCGGCGGAATGTATTTTTACCCCCGAAGACCGGGCGCAGGGAGCACCCGAAGCAGAACTGGCCAAGGCGGCGCGGGAGGGCCGTGCTCCCGATGTTCGCTGGCACCTACGGAAGAACGGAGAACGCCTCTACGTGGAAGGCGCCATAGTTGCCTTGCGCGACGAAGCCGGAAAACTGCTGGGCTTCGCGAAAATCATGCGCGACACCACCGAACGCAAAAACCGTGAGCTGGCGCTTGAGGATGCGGTGCGGTATGCCGAAGGCATTGTCGATACCGTGCGCGAGCCCCTGCTGATTTTGAACGGCGCGCTCCGGGTCCAGTCAGCTAATCGCAGCTTCTACGAGCAATTCCAAGTCTCACCCGAAGAAACCCAGGGACGGCTTCTGTATCAGTTAGGGAACGGTCAATGGAACATTCCCCAATTATGGGCGATTTTGGAGGAGATCCTGCCCCAAAACAAGATAATCGAGAGTTTTGAGGTGGAACATGATTTTCCGCAGATCGGCCGTAAAACCCTGCTGCTCAATGCACGAAAGCTATGGCAGGAAGGCAAGCACACTGAGTTGATTCTGTTGGCCATTGAGGACGTTACGGAGCGTAAACAAGCTGCCATTCAGCAAGCGGCTCTGGTGGAACTGGGCGACCGCTTACGGGACCTGCGCGATCCCGCGGATATGGCGGGCGTGGCAGCTGAGCTGCTGGGGCGAACGCTTGGTATTGTGCGAGCGGGCTACGGCGCCGTTGATGCCGCTGAACAGACGATTACGATCGAGTGGAATGGGACGAATAGACAGGTGGAGCCTGTTACCG
>JAFAWN010000347.1 GCA_019241735.1 Terriglobales bacterium | reverse complement strand
CGCACCTGCTCCGGCGTCGCCTTGTACAGAATCGACATGATCATGGCATTGATGGCAACGCTCTTGCCAGCCCCAGTGGACCCGGCGATCAGCAGATGCGGCATCCCCGCCAGATCGGCGGTGACGATGCGGCCATTAATGTCTTTGCCAAGCGCCAAGGTCAGCCTGGATTTGGTGCCAATGAATTCCTGCGACTCGATGTTTTCCCGCAGCCAGATAATTTCGCGCTCGCGGTTCGGAACCTGAATTCCAACCGTGGACTTGCCCGCCACCCGCTCAATCAGGATGCTTTCCGCCTTCAGCGCTAAACAAAGGTCGTCGGTGAGATTCGTGATGCGGCTGTACTTGATCCCGGCCTCCGGCTTGAACTCAAACGTGGTTACCACCGGCCCGGGATTGATTTGGGTGACCTTCCCGCGAACATCGAATTCCGCATATTTTTCGGTGAGCACCTGGGCCAGCAATTTGAGTTCATCGCCATCGACCGCATTCTGCTCGTCCGGGCGATGCAGCAGACTGCTGGGAGGAAGCTTGAATCCCCCGGCCAGCCGCGGCAGGGTGGTTTTCGGCTTTTGCCCGCTATCGGCACGCTCAGTGACCTCGACGTCTGCGGCTGCCTCGGCTGTTTTTTCGCTTCCGAAAGTACGATCAATTCCGCTGCGTGGTTCACGCTCATCGTTCGGCCGAACGGCGTGGATACTGGGTCGAGCCGGGGCTGACACCGCCGGCGCGGAAACCAGTTGCGACGTTATTACCGGTTTGCTGGCAGCCCGCTGCTTTTCTAGATGTTCCTGCATCCGTGACCGGGCGCGCGCCTGCCGCCAATCCTGCCAGCGGTTCCAGAGAGCAATGGCAAATGCGAAGCGAGTAGGCGCCCATACCCGCATTGCTGAAAACGAAAACGCGGTGGCGAAATAAAGTGCAATGGCCAGGAAGCTCGCGCAGATGATGTATGCGCCTGCCAGGTTGAAGTAATGGATGAGAAAGTCGCCGAGCATTCTCCCCACTAGCCCTTCAATGGGAATGACGCCCTTCCAGCGGACATGACCGGGAAGCAGAGCCAGCAGCGCAGGGACAAACATTATGATCCACACTGCGCCGAGCAACTTGGCCAGCGGGGAACTCAAGCTGCGCGAGCGGAACCAGCGCAGGCCGAGAAGTGCGGAAATCAGCGGAAGCAGAAACGCTCCCACGCCGAAAGCTTGGAGCAGCAGGTCGGAGCCAATGGCTCCGACGACGCCGATCCAATTGCGGGCGGTGCGCGAGCCCGTCAGTATGGAGGCGCTGTTGAGCGAAGGATCAAGCGGGGAATACGAGGCCAGCGCAAGGAAAAGGAGGAGCGCGGAGACACACAGCAAGAATCCGATCAGCTCATTGAGCCGGCGGTTGCTGGTCGGAGCGAAAATTTTGGGAAAAGCTTTCATGCAGCGTATTCGCGCCAGGCAGGGAAATCCCGCCGAGTGCCGATCTACGCCAGAGCCTCACAATTATGCAACAGAGCGGTTCGTATATAACGTAACGATTTCTGAGGGGATTATCGAGTTAGTTTCGTGTCCGGACGCGGGATTAAGCTATGTCCTTTACTGCAAATGCCATACGACGGCCAATGCAATGACAACAAATCCGGCGGCAATCCGGTAAATAATGAAGACTTTCAGAGTATTGGCCTGCAAATAGCGGATCAGCCAGGCGATGGTTGCGTATCCCACAATCGCAGAGACCAGCACTCCAATGATGAATGGCGCATGCATTCCTTCGGGCAGGCCTTGCTTGCGAAGTTCGTAGGCTTTGAGTAGTGCTGCGCCCGCAATAAGCGGCGTGGATAAAAGAAAGCTGAAACGCACGGCAGCCTCGCGGGTGAAATTGCGAAACAACCCTGCAGTGATGGTTGAACCGGACCGGGAGACCCCCGGAATCAGCGCAAATGCCTGGGCGCATCCTACGACGATGGAGTCACCTAGGGTGATCCTAGTCAAGGGCTTGTCGAGCTTTCCCACGCGTTCACCCCACCACATCAGCAGCGCTACGACGATCAGGGCGCCGGCAATTAAAAAGATGTGCTCGCGAAAATAGTCTTCGGCTGAACTTTCCAGCAACTTTCCGGCAATTGCCCCGGGGATGGTCGCGGCTGCCATGAACCACAGCAGCATGCGCTCCTCGCGCTGTTCGGCCGCCGTTAAATCCCTCTCGGAATCGCTGGTTTCGGAAAAGCGTACTACCTTCCCGCCAAAGGCAGCGCGGACAATCTGAATCCAGGTACGCCGGAAATAAAAAAGCACCGACAGCAGGGTGCCAAAATGCAGCGCGACGTCGAAGGTGAGTTCGTGCGCGGGCGAGAGCTCGTTCCATCCTAAAAGACGGCGCGCAATAATCAAATGTCCGGAGCTGGAGACGGGGATAAATTCCGCCAATCCCTGGATGATGGCAAGAACAATGGCTTGATAAATCGGCAACGAGAGCTCCTTCGCTGCTAGCAGCTTACACGGAAGCCGGAATTATTCGGAAGCGTGGGCGTAGCGCCGGAAGAAACTGTCGCGCTTCCACTGTGGCCGCCGCACATCATCAGCGACGCCGAGCACCAGCTGGTACATCACGTCTTCGTATAGAGCGGCGGCCGGAAGATTCACCGGCTGGTCCAAATCGTCGCTGGGGGCGTGGTACCGGTCATGTAGCCAGGCGAATTGCTTGTTCTCATCCGCGCTGCCCTTAACCGCTCCTACGTCGGCCATCAGGGCTGGGATTCCGTGACGGACGAAATTGTACTGATCGCTGCGGATAAACACATTTCGCAGGGGCTCCGGGTCAGGTTGCACCGGGATTCCATAAAGTTTGGCAGCTTCCGTGATCCGGTCGCCCAGGTCAGATTCCGCCAGGCCATAGACCGTCATCAGTTTCAGCGGAACAATGGGCAGGAACATGTCGATATTTATGTCGGCCACCATCGAGCGTTCCTCCACGGTCGGGTGCTCCGCGAAATATTTCGAGCCCAGCAGTCCCTTTTCTTCGCCGGTCACAAAAACAAAAAGTACTGAACGCCTGGTCTTAGTGTGTCCCTCACGTAAAGCGTGCGCAATATCGAGCAGCACCGCGCATCCGGAGGCGTTGTCCATGGCGCCGTTGTAGAGTTTGTCGCCGTTGATAGGCGCGCCAATCCCGAGGTGATCGACATGGGCAGATAGCACGACGTATTCCTTACTGAGTTCAGGATCATCGCCGGGATATGCTGCCACCACGTTAGCTGACTCGATGTCGGTGGTTTCAATTCGCGCTTTCGCGTCTATGGATACCACGAGTGGAAAATGCGGCAGCGGCTTCCGCACGGCAGCCAGTCCGGCAAGCTCCTTGAAATTGTGTCCCGAGCCCCGAAACAGTTGTTCCGCCCGCTCCGGGTTAAATGTGATCCCAATCTTTTCGCCCGTAGTTTCCTCGAATTCTTCGCCGACCAGCGTCATGGATGGCTCATTACGGCTTACTGCGACCCGGTCCCAAGGGATGTCCATCGCTGCCGGGTTCATGATGGAAATAATTCCGATTGCGCCGGCCTCACGCAACGACTTCCAGCGTTCGCGCACCGTCTGGTAATGCGCGGCCAGCGCGGATGGCACATTACCCGGCGAACCATAGATGATGACCGCGATTTTGCCCTTAAGGTCCAGTCCCTGGAGGTCGTCGTAATTGGACTCGGGAATTTTCAGGCCGTAGCCGGCGAACACCAGCGGCGTCTTGATTTCCTCATCGCCCAAAGTTACGCGCGAACTGAAGAAAGCATCGGTCCCCAGGATCAAACGATGTGGGTGGCCATCGAGGATCAGCGTGATGTGGGAATGCTTTTCGTCCACCCGGCGAGAAATGAACTTCACCGGCTGGTAAAAACCGCTTACCCCCTTTGGTACCAAGTTTAAAGTGTTGAGTTGATCGACAATGTAAGCTTCCGCCCGTTGCAGTCCGGGGCTTCCGGTTTCGCGGCCTTCCATTTTGTCACTGGCCAATACCTTTACATAGCTCCACCAGGATTGGCCGTCGAAGACTCGGGGTGCCTCGGCCGCCCACGACGCAATAGCGACCAGCACGATGACCGATGCGGCAAGTTTAACTTTCAGCAATTTCCTGGCTCCAAGTTGAGATGGAAATCCGAGGGCGGCTTTCGGCTCGACGATCGTTTCGCACAGATCGGAAAGAATAGCAGGAAAAGAAAGATATTCAATCCGTTGCATTCCCGTAAGTTGGAATCCCCTGTTGCAGCAGATAGAGCAGTCTCTGCGCGCGTGCCCCCCAATCGCTTTGCGGCGACTGCGCAGCGGCTTTATGCGCCAGTTCGATGGCTTTCGCTTTGGACTGCTCAGACTTCTTAAGCTGCTCTTCGGTTTTATAAATTTCTACCAGCGCAGCCTGGCGGTAGGCGGCGTCATAGAGCGCCTCGGCGGCAGACGGAGACTGCGGGTGATCTTTCGCGTATTTTTCATAAATCTCCGTCTCTTTCTCCGGACACCTCGAGCTCCCCTGCCAGTCGCCGCAGAGCTTGTTGTCGATCAAGTGAAAAGCCGCAAGGTCGGCCCACTTGCTCCCGGGAAATTTCTTGATGACTTCCTTCATGTATTTCTCTTCCATGCCTTCACGCAGGAAGGCGTCCTGTTCTTTAGCCGATGCGCGTGTCATTACGTCCGCCTTCTCAATCTGCCAGCGGATATCGGCCGAGCGGTACATGGCCTCGGCGGCGCGCGGCGATTTCGGAAAATAATCGGCGACCCGGTAGTAGAGCCGCATTGCGTCCTGGGCGGCGCCGCGACGGCCACGGCTTCGGCTGGCCTGGTCCTCTGAATCCACAGCTTCGCCGAACAGAATCATGTCGCCGTCCGGCGTAGATG
Organism: Terriglobales bacterium; assembly: GCA_019241735.1. GTDB lineage: Bacteria > Acidobacteriota > Terriglobia > Terriglobales > Acidobacteriaceae > JAFAWN01. The sequence goes on along the minus strand of JAFAWN010000347.1, from coordinate 3,182 downwards.
CGCGAACCACCCCCTTGTCGAGGATCCAGCCGGTAATGGTGCGTTCTTCGGTGAGGTTGGCTTCCACGTGCAGCCAATCTCGTGTTGTCTCAAAAATTATGACTTCGCGTCCGCGATCGAGTTCCGCCATCTTGTTGGAAGTTATGTCAGGATTCAGATAAATCTGTGCCACCCGCACCACTGATCCCCGCTCCGCTTCTGCGGAAGCCAATGCCGCCGACAGGGCTAACCCTGCGATCAATAGAAATCTTGGTTTCATACCCGCTGGTTCGTCGCCGCGCGAATTTCGGAAAGCAAAGCCGGCTCGATATTGCCGCCGCTGATCACCGCCACATTCCATTTTGATGCAGGCAGTTGCTCGCGGTGGAAAAGAAATCCCGCGGCGGCAACGGCGCCGCTAGGTTCGGCCACAGTCTGCGGGTTTGAAGACAGCCTCTTCATTGCCGATTTGATTTCGTCCTCGGTCACCGCAATGATGTCGTCAACATACTTTCGGATATGCTCAAAGTTAATCGCCCCAATACTCTGTGTGCGCAAACCATCTGCCAGGGTCTGGGACACTGCGCTGGCGGGAAGTGACGCAATCTCTCCGCTGCGAAAGCTGGCCTGCGCGTCCGCGGCCACTTCGGGCTCGACTCCAACAATTTTTACTGTGGGCTTGCTTAGCTTGATTGCCGCCGCAACCCCGCTGATCAATCCCCCTCCGCCGACCGGAACGAGCACCGTCTCTACCTCCGGCAGGTCCTCCAGGATTTCCAGTCCCACAGTACCTTGACCGGCGATAATTTCGTCGTCGTTGTAAGGCGGCACGATTACATAGCCTTCTTTGGCTGCGAGTTCTTCGGCTTTGGCCTGGCGTTCCGCGCTGCCCGGACCCACAATGACAATCCCGGCGCCCAGCGCAGCGGTCGCCTCACGCTTCATCGCCGGTGCGTTGTCGGGCATCACAATTACTGCTTTGACGCCGAGTTCACGCGCCGCGTAGGCGACGCCCTGCCCGTGATTTCCGCTGGAGTAGGAAATTACACCGCGTTTCCTCTCGTCAGCCGCCAGTGATGCGATCTTGTTGTACGCTCCACGTAGTTTGAACGCGCCAATGGGCTGGAGGTTTTCCGGCTTGAGAAACAATTTGCGTCCGTCCGCCGCAGTCTCGTGCAGATCGAACTCAATTAACCGGGTGCGAACCGCGATGCCGCGTATTCGCACTTGGGCAGCTCTAATGTCTTCGAAGGTAACGATGCTGGCAGCTTCCTTTCGCCGGTTTCCTATACCGCCTGGAGTCCACCGCGGCCAGGCACTTTTTGGTCTTCAAACACTTCTTCAAACACTTCAGAAAAGACTTCGCCCATTTGACACTTTCAGCCATTCGGAGGACGATTAATCCCGATGAACCGCAAAGAAATCAAGTCTCCCATGCTCACCCTGAATTTCATCCTCTGGGCCCTGGTTTTGGCGGCGATCTTCGTCGCTGTCCTGTATCATTACTGGAAACCGGTGTGAAATCGCTTCGTTCGGGCTGCAATTCACTGAAGCGTCCGCCATTATAAATCCTGATTAAATGAAGTATGCCGTCATTTTTCAATAACTTAGGCTGCCGTCTAATGCATCATCTGACCGCTGACTGGCATTTTTCGGCCTTTCGTTGTGAGGAAGATGCGCTTACCTCAAAGCTTTCAATAAGATAGTGACAGGGAAAACTGTATCAAGCAGCTGAATCTTGCAGGTTCTCTGAAGACTGCGGGACGATTCCCAGTTTTCAGAAGTGGAGAAAGAACGAAATGCATAAGCCGGTGAAATACGTTGAGAAGGCAGTCACAGTTGCCGCCAGAGGCGCATGGGTGGTTTTCGAACGGCTAAACCGCATAAAGCAAAACCCCTCGCCCACGCCGAAATGGTCCGACAAGCCGCTGCTGAAGTCCTACGAAAAGACGAAGCCGCCCTTGGGTTGGCCTCGCACCACGGACTCATTGTGTCCTCGATGTGTGCCGGAAATTCGGCAGCAGATTCTCGACGGCCACCTGCCGGTTGAAATTCTCAACAATGAAAAGGTCGGCGAGATTAAGGCTGCGATCGTGGAGCGCGACGGCAAGATTCTTATGGTGAAAGATTGCGAGAAGCACGGCCACTTCGAGGACGTGATGTCCATCGATCCCGAGTTCTCGCAGCATCTCGAAGAAGTTTTCCCCGGCCGCGATATCGTTGCCCATAACGATGAAAAGCTGCACCACCATGGTTCCAGCACAGTGAAATATGGTCGCGGATCGGTATTAACGATAGACCTCACCAACCGCTGCAACATGATGTGCGATCCCTGCTTTATGGACGCCAACCAGGTGGGGTTCGTGCATGAACTGACCTGGGAAGAAATCAAGACCATGCTGGACAACGCGATCACGATCAAGCCGCGTCGCCAGATGTCGGTGCAGTTTTCCGGCGGCGAACCCACGCTTTCGCCGTACTTCCTGGATGCGGTCCGCTATGCGCGCAAAGTGGGCTACAACAGTGTGCAGGCGGCCACCAACGGAATTGAATTCGCAAAGAGTCTGGAGTTCGCGCAGCAGGCGGCCGAAGCTGGCATGCGTTACGCGTATCTCCAGTTTGACGGCATCGGAAATGCCGCGAATGCCCATCGCAAAGTAGGCAATCTGTTCGACGTGAAATTGAAGGCCATCGATAACCTGCACAAAGCGGGCGTCGAGATTGTCCCCGTGGTCACTATCGTGAACGGCATCAACAATGAGCAGGTGGGACGCATCATCAAGTTCGCGCTCGACAATCCGAAGAAAATCGGGTTCCTCTCGTTTCAGCCGGTTTCATTTACCGGACGCGACGAGGCGATCACCGACGACCGCCGGATTGCCCAGCGTTATACGCTATCGCACCTCGCCCACGACGTTAAAGCTCAAACTGGCCTGGGCCAGCCGTCACGCGACTGGTTCCCAATTTCGTTCATGGGAACTTTCTCCGACTGGGCCGACCTGATGCACGTCGAAGACAAGAACAACGATTGGGGTCAGCTCTCCTGCGGCTGCCATCCGAATTGCGGGACCGGTATGGCGCTAATGATCGACAAGGAAACCAAGGAAGCAGTTCCGGTCACGGCGTTTTTGAAGGGCGATCAGCTGGCCAAAGATATTCAGAAGGTCAACGACGCGGCCCGGGGAAAATTCCTGACCGTGGTC
>JAFAWN010000213.1 GCA_019241735.1 Terriglobales bacterium | reverse complement strand
TGCTCTTCCGATCTTGGCAGCGGCAATTCCCACGAAATAAAGCCCGGGCAAGGAGGACTCGAAAGCTGGGGAAAGGATAGGTGTTCCGTCCACCGTTTTCAGCGCGGAACGGATGCCCGCACTGAGGAAAGTCAATCGCGCCATATCCACCTTATAGCCGGTGGCGGCAATGATGTGTTCGGTGAGGAGTTCGCGCTGGGAGCCGTTGGCAGCGAGGAGACGCAGGCGCACCTCGCCACCTGCCACGTCTGCGGATTGCACCGTCACTCCAAGCCAAACCGGCACGTTTTCCATTTTCTTTTTAGCGAACCATCCTGCCGAAGGGCCGAGGCTTTTTCTCACTGCTTCCAGGCGAAGACGTTCGGGTAGGTAGTAAAACAATTCCGGGGAATTCGCGAAGAAACGCGATCGCCAGCCCGGGCCCAAGCCAGACTGCGGGTGCCGCATGCGGCGCCACCACGGGGTGGGCTTGCCTGGGTGGGGTTCGCTGTGGAAGCGCAGCGAAGGTCTGCGCGCGACGAGTTGCACGTCCGATCCGGCCTCTTTCAGCAATCCCGCCAGATCAATAGCCGAAGAACCGCCACCCAATACCACTACCCGGCGGCCTCGAAACGATTCAAGATCGTGATGGCGGAAGCTATGCGATAAAAATTGCGGCGGGAGCTGGGAAATACTTGTGGGGGTGTGCTCAAAATGAGTGATCCCAACTGCGAGAATCACACGCTGGGACTCGAGTGTTTCGCCATCGTCGAGCCGTAGGCGAAATTCGCCAGCCACCTGCTCAATGCCGACGACGTTCTTCTCCTCAAGCTCAGGAACCAATCGCTGCTGAAACGCAACTCCGTAGTCGGTGAAAGTTTCCCGACTGACCGGCAGGCCGGTGTCAGCATAATCGATCTGCCGTCCCGCGCAATATTCCCTCAGGGTAAAGCTGCGGTCCGGATCGTAGATGTCGGAGGCGAACCCGTCCGATTTCAGCAGCATGCCCTTGGGCATGTGGGCCCGCCAGCTGTCCATCGGATGTCCGAAGATACGAAACGGAATTCCGTGCTTACGCAAATGGGCAGCGATGGACAGTCCATACGGCCCCGCGCCAACAATTGCAATCTCTGTCATGATTTTTGTCTATTACCGCCTGGATAAAGGGCGAGGAAGCCCGGCTGCCGTTTTTGGGGGGGGTTATGATGATGATATCACGCAGTATTTGATGGAAAAAGCGAAAGTTGCCCTACGCAATGTCAGTGAGCAGGTAACGCCATTACTCTTATAAAAGGACCCAGTGGCATTGGCAACGTTACCATTGGGGAGACCAATCATGCAGCCGAGTGATTTTCCACTGCCAACGAATCTGCCCCGGCCCGCCGATGACGGCGGAGCGGACCATCTGACGGGTATGCGAATGCCGGGCTTGATCCTTTCCTCAACGCGCGGCAGAGGGGTGGATCTCGGCGCATTGAAGTCTCCTCGCACAGTATTTTATTGCTATCCGATGACCGGTGTGCCCGGGAAGCCGCTGCCAGAAGGCTGGGACATGGTTCCCGGCGTTCGTGGGTGCACTCCACAGGCTTGCGGCTTCCGCGACCGACATCAAGAATTCTCGCAGCTTCAAACTCAAGTATTTGGGGTCAGCACCCAGGACACTACTTATCAGAGCGAGATGGCGGGCCGGCTTCATCTTCCATACGAGGTCTTGAGCGATCGCGAATACAAATTATGCGACGCATTGCGTCTGCCAACATTCGCCGTGGCAGGTATGCGCCTGATGAAGCGCTTGACGATGATCGTCCGCGATGGAGATGTAGAGCATGTGTTCTATCCCGTGTTTCCTCCTGATGAAAATGCGTCGGAAGTTCTGCGCTGGCTGCACGGCCATCCGCTGGCAGAGTGAGACCTAAATATCTAAATATTAAGATGCGAGCTGAAAGCCTTCCTGCAGCGCACAAGCACTTAACAGGACCATCAAGACTGGGTCGTTGGCAACCCTCGAACCTTCATCCATCGCCGGCAGGTTGTCGAGAAGTCTCAGAACCTTCGCTCTTTCAAAGAATGGGATCGAGGTTAAAACCGGACCCCTGAGAGTGTCTTGTATGCGGGAACTCAGTCTGCTTTCCAAATTCAGTGCGGCCGGCGGCGCGAGGAACGGATGTTTGGGGCGGCGGTACACGGTATCGGTTATAACGTCACGCATCGATTCCCGCAGAACATATTTCTGGATTCCCCCTCGGATTTTTTGCGTTCCCGGATACGAGCGCGTCAGCTCCACAAGCTTATGGTCGAGAAATGGCAGACGCCCTTCGACCGAGTGAGCCATCTCCATCCGATCGCCCAGCAGGGTGAGAATGTAGTTCGGCAATCGCGTTTTGGCCCACAGATAGAGAGATTGATTCAACCTATCTCTACCGCTTAACTGTCCCGGGACATCGATCTCGCCGAAGATCTTCCCTTCCCCATCGCTTTGTTGTGATTGTAAGAATTTATCGCCAATTACCTCCTGTAACTTCTCCGACTGGGCGGCGGAAACTTCGATCCAGTAAGGGACGAAACCTAGAATTCGGCGGATGCCATCCGTGTCGTGGCCGTTACCGTTGTGAATAGCGGCGTCGCGGCGAAAGTGCAGATAACCACCGAGCACTTCGTCCGAGCCTTCGCCGGTCAGCACTACCTTGTAGCCGGCGTTATTGACGGCCTTGCTGAGAAGATACTTGGCGACGCCGTGAGCGTTGACACACAAAGTCTCAGCTTGCACGATGGCGGGGACGAAGTGGTCCGCGAGGTCGTCCTGACGGATAGGGATGGGCACGAAGTCCGCACCCGCTTTAGTTGCCATCTCCCGGGCGACCGCTCCTTCGTCATATTCCGAGCGGTCGAACGTCAGAGTGAAAGCCCGTACCGGGCCACTATGATGCCTTGCGGCCAAGCCCAGTACGGCGCAGGAATCGATCCCGCCGCTGAGATAACAGCCCACCGGAACATCGGCCCGGAGCCGCAGGCGGACGGCCTCTTCCAGCGCCAGCTTAAATTCCTCCGTGTAATCCTCATCGGAGCGGGCCGGCCCATAATCGGCGACCTGGGGATAGTCAAAATCCCAATATTTCTTTAATTGGACTCCCTGGTCGCTAGCAATTAAATAGTGCCCGGGCGGAACTTGAAACACTCCGTCGAACAATGTGCGGGTTTGTTGGCCGCTGAATGCGAGACAGCCGGAAAGCGCTTCTACATTCCAACGCGCGGGAACTCCAGCGGCGAAAAGTGCCTTAGCTTCGGATGCGAGATAAAGAGTTTGTTTGTACTCGGCGTAAAAGAGCGGTTTGATGCCGAAGCGATCGCG
>JAFAWN010000249.1 GCA_019241735.1 Terriglobales bacterium | reverse complement strand
AAACCGGGCGAAGTTGCGGACCACTATCGCGAAGCGGACCCGGCAGAGTTGAAAATTAAGGCGACGCAATGGCTGATCCATGGCGCTTCCGATGACATAGTACCTTCAACTCTCAGCCGGGATTACACGGAACAGAAAAAGAGGCAGGGAGAAGATGTTCACTATCTGGAAATCGCCAGAGCCGGTCACTTCGAACTAATTGATCCGCGCTCGGCAGCCTGGCCCAAAGTAGAGAGCACGGTGCTGCGTCAGCTTGGCTGAACCGGCGGGCCCTGCACCGCGAAGCTACGATTTCGTCTCAGGCTGCAACTGGTAATTCAAGTACATCATCTGGCCGACGTGGTGATGAAGATGCGTAACGCAGCGCAGAAAGATGGTCATACGGGTCTCGGCGTCCTCTTCACCCTTGGCAATGTATTTGGCTCCCCAGTCTTCGGAGGATTGACTGCGGATTGTCTTCAGAACAACATTGACCGCATCGTCGAATTGTTTCAGCGCCTGTTCTTTGGACGGAGGTTTGGTTTCGGTAAATTCGCGCGGGCGGTCCCGCACATATCCGGTACCGGCAATCTCCGCTCCAATGTAGTAATTCAAGTTTCCAGTTAAGTGCAGAACCAAATGGCCAAAGCTGTTTCCGAACGGAAACGGTTTGCGCCAGAATTCGTCCTCGCTGAGCGGGGCTGCAAGTTTATGTACCTCCGCGGAAAGGGTCGTATAACGCTCCGTCAAGCCAGCGGCCACCACGGAATGAAGGTCAGCCATTGTTGCTCCTCGAGATTGGATTCAGTCGCGGTCACCGCTTTGCGTTTTGGGGAACATTGAATGCTTCGGCTCCGGCATGGGCACATTGCCTTTGCGATCATGCCACAGGATTCGGTTCAAGATTGTTGAATCGCTCGCATCCGGCCGGCTGAAATCAAGTTTTGCCGCTTCTGACCGGCGATGGCGCGGCGGGTTCATCTGATAGATGAGCGCATTGTCGCGATTGCGCCAGTCGGCAACAAACGCGGGCTGGTTTCCTTCGCCTCCAAATACTGGAGCCATGAGCGGCGCGTAGGCGTCGTTTTGATTCATAGGCGGCAGGCCCAGAAGGCTTTCAACAGTGTGAACCATATTGACGGTGGTGTAGAACCTGCTGTCCACGAAGGGATGATCGGCTGTACCCTGCGAATACTTGCTGATCGCGAAAGCGATGGAGCGGTGCGCGTCCACGTGATCGGCGCCGTCTTGCGCATCGTCCTCAACGATGAAAATGGCAGTGTCATCCCAGTAGGGGCTGTGCGAAATGGCTTCGACGACGCGGCCGACGGCAAGGTCGTTATCGGCCACCGAGGCCGCCGGACGAGGTTTGCGCGGCGTTATTCCATGCGTATGATCGTCAGGGAGATAAAGGAGAATGAATGCCGGGAGTTGGGAGCCGCTTCCCTGCTGCCGGGCGCGGACAAAATTTTCGAATTCGCGGAGGAATTCATCGGCGCGGAGCTGATCAGGATATTCCAGGTTGAATGTTGGATATAGCGGGTCGAAATGTTCGCGCAGGGCCGCTTTGGTGGCCTTCGAGCGGGAAAACATGGGAACCGGCCATGGCCAGGGACTTGTGGATCCGCCGGAATGCGCAGCCGTCGTAGGCAGGTCCTCTCCCTTTAGGATCGAAGCATGCGGGCACTCATCCGATTTTTCGGCTGGCATGCCGCTGTCATCCGCCGCCTCGGTTCTTTTGGGAGGCTTGCACCAGATTGTGTCGATAAATTCGCCATAGTCGCGGTAGGTCAAGCCATGACGGGCAAGGTTGTCCCATAAGTATCCGGTCGCCGGCTCGTCCACGTCGGGCTCGCCTCTCTCCATCGGATATTCCGCCGAGAGTTCGCCATTGTAGGTGCGCTCCCGGCCGCGATAAGCAATCTGCCAGGTATTTTCGTTGTAGTCGCTGCTGATCGCAGCGGTTGACCACTCGTGCCCGTTGCCGGAAACTTCACCGCTATCGTAAAAATTATCAAACACGCCGAATTGCAGTGCGAGCTTATGCAAATTGGGGGTGATGTCTTCCCCGTACATGGTGAGTGAGGGGTCGCCGTTTCCCACCTTGAGGTCTCCCAACACCTGATCGTAGCTGCGATTTTCTTTCAGGATATAAATCACGTGCCGGATAGGATTGGGACCATGTTTGAACGAAACGTTTCCGGGGTCGGAATCCATTCGATTCGCGATTTCAGACTGACGCGTCAGAGCGGGTAGCTCCGCTTCGGCTTCGTGCAAGCTGATTCGCGATATAGAACCGTAGAGCAAAGTCGCGATATAAGGATGCTGGTGGCGTCCAGAGCCGTGTAAAGGCGGCCCATTGTCAGGACCTGTCCCCTCGCCTTTGGAT
>JAFAWN010000121.1 GCA_019241735.1 Terriglobales bacterium | reverse complement strand
CGTCGATCTGGTGGTGCAAATAAGTTCGCCCCGCGCCATCTCCATCGCGCTCCAGCGGGTTGGGCGGTCGGGGCACTGGAGAGGCGCAATTCCGAAAGGCCGGCTGTTCGCCACCACGAGGGACGAGTTGCAGGAGTGCGCGGCGCTGGTACGCGCCATCCGCCAGGGCGATCTGGACCGAATCATTATTCCGGATTCTCCGCTGGATATCCTGGCGCAGCAGATAGTGGCCTCGTGCGCCGCGGAAGAGTGGGATGAAGACCAGCTTTTCGACATGGTACGAAGAGCATATCCGTACCGGAATCTTTCGCGCGAAACTTACGAAGCCGTATTAGAAATGCTTTCCGAAGGAATTGCCGCCCGAAGAGGACGTTACGGCGCATACCTTCATCGCGACCAGGTGAACCGGAAGCTGCGGCCACGCCGCGGCAGCCGCCTCGCGGCTATAACCAGCGGGGGCGCAATTCCGGAAACTGCTTTGTTTACCGTGGTGGCGCAACCCGAGGGCGTGGTGGTCGGCACCCTGGACGAAGATTTCGCGGTGGAGAGCAATGCCGGAGACATCATGCTGCTCGGCAACACTGCGTGGAGAATCCGCCGCGTGGAAGGCAAGTCAGGAAGGGTGCTGGTAGAGGACGCCCATGGCGCACCCCCCAGCGTGCCTTTCTGGCGAGGCGAAGCTCCGGCACGGACGGATGAGCTGTCTTCCCAGGTAGCAGACCTGCGGCAGCAAATCAGCGACCTGTTGCCCGGAGTTTCGCCGATTGGAATCTCTCAGAACAATCCCCCCGTGGCGGCAGCAGTCGCATGGCTTAAAGACGAGTGCGGGCTCGATGACTCCGGCGCCGAGCAGGTCATTGAATACATTCTGCAAGGGCGGGCAGTGCTGGGAGCGGTGCCGACCAAGGAAACCGTCATTGCCGAGCGCTTTTTCGATGAGAGTGGCGGAATGCAACTGGTGATCCACGCGCCTTTTGGTGGGCGGATTAACAAAGCCTGGGGACTCGCACTGCGCAAGCGATTTTGCCGCAGTTTTAATTTCGAGTTGCAGGCCGCAGCCACCGAGGATGGTATTAACATCGCACTCGCCGAGCAACACAGCTTTCCTCTCGCCGACGTTTTTCATTTCCTAAGCCCGGGAACAGTGGAAGAGATTCTGGTGCAGGCAGCATGCGCCTCTCCGGTGTTTGCTACGCGCTGGCGCTGGGATGCCAATCGATCACTGGCACTGCTGCGCTTTCAGGGAGGCCGCAAGGTTCCGCCCCAAGTCCAGCGCATGCGTTCTGATGATCTGCTGGCGTCGGTGTTTCCAGACGTCGCGGCTTGTCAGGAAAACATCGTCGGCGACATCAAACTGCCGGATCATCCCCTGGTCAATGAAGTCATGAAAGACGTTTTGACCGAGGCCATGGACGTGGACGGCCTCAGAAATCTGCTGGCGGGAATGGCAGAGGGCCGGATACGTTGCCTAGCCGTTGATACTCCGGTGCCGTCGCAGTTCTCCCACGAAATTCTGAACGCGAATCCTTATGCTTATCTTGATGATGCTCCGCTCGAAGAACGGCGGGCGCGAGCGGTACAGATGCGGCGGATCCTGCCGGAGTCTGTGCTCGAAGAGGTGGGCAAGCTCGACCCAGCGGCTATTGCGCAAGTTCGTGAAGAGGCGTGGCCGGATGTCCGCGACGCGGACGAATTGCACGATGTGCTTCACACGCTGATAGCGCTGCCGCAATCTGAAGTCAGTGACCTGGTCCCGCTGGCAAGTTCGATCGCGACCTCAACCGCAAGCTGGACACCTTATTTCGAGCGGCTGCTCGAGCAGGGCCGGGCTGCAGTTGCTACGGATGGCGATCGCAAATACTGGGTGGCAGCGGAGCGCGCGAGGACGTTCTCTGCAATATTTCCTGCCGCGGTGTTCGACCGAGCGTTAGCGGAGGTTGGAGCCGCCTCACCATTGGCCGAGGACGCGCAACTCGCGATGGTTACCGGTTGGATGGCACACATCGGCCCGGCCACCGCGGAGGAACTGGGCAAGGTGCTGGGACTTCCGGCGGCTGAGATCGAGAAATCGTTGCTCAGGATGGAAGCCAGCGGCGCAATACTTCGCGGAGAGTTCACGGGACGCGGATCGCACGCTAGCAACGGGCGAAGTACGGCCTCCCTCGATACGGAATGGTGCGACCGCCGCCTGCTGGCACGTATCCATCGCCTGACGGTTGCGACGCTAAGAAAACAGATCGAGCCGGTGACGTCCGCGCAGTTCATGCGGTGGCTTTTGCGCTGGCAGCATCTTGCGCCCGATTCGCAGGTCGAAGGAGAACGGGCGACGCTTGAGGTGCTGCGTCAGTTGCAGGGATTTGAGATTCCGGCAAACGCCTGGGAGCGGCAGGTTCTGGCGAGACGTATATCCAATTACGATCCCAAATGGCTCGATCAGCTTTGCCTCACCGGCGCAGTGGGTTGGGGACGTTTGTCGCCGCATCCCGCAACCCTAGAGGATTCGGCCGCGGGAAAGCGGCGGGTAATTCCGACCAGTGTCGCTCCGATCACTTTCTTCGTTCGCGAGGAAGCGGACTGGATGAGCCCGCACCACCCGGTAAGCGGCGATCCTGAAGCGCGAGGCCTGAGCGAAGGCGCGCGGCAGGTGCTCGATTTCCTGCGGCAGCGTGGAGCGTCATTTTTTGCCGATATTGTGCGTGGCACCGGCAAGTTAAAAGCCGAGATCGAGACAGCATTATGGGAGCTGGTCGCCGCCGGCGTCATTACGGCCGACGGCTTTGACAACCTGCGCTCATTGATCGATCCCAAGCGGCGCTCGGGCCAGGGGCACGGACGCGGCACGCGTCCGAGAAACAGTACCGGCCGGTGGGCATTGCTTTTCACCGGTGAAGGGATCGACAGGAATCGCGCGGTCGAGGCCACCTGCTGGGTGCTGTTAAAACGTTATGGAATCGTATTCCGTGACTTGCTGGCCCGTGAAGCCAACCTGCCGAAGTGGCGCGAGCTACAGATGGCGTTTCGAAGATTGGAAGACCAGGGCGAAATCCGGGGCGGACGGTTTGTGGACGGCTTCCTGGGAGAGCAATTTGCACTGCCCGTTGCTGTTGAATCTCTTCGAGCTACCAGAAAGATGCCCCCAACCGGAGAAACCATTGCGGTCTCTGCCGCCGATCCCCTGAACCTGGCCGGCATTCTGGTCCCTGGAGACCGGGTTCCTGCGATCTCCGGCCGGATGGTGAGGTTCCGTGACGGAGTAGTCGCCGCTGAGCTCGAAACAGCGCCGGCAGTTCTTCGCGAAGCCGTGGGATAACGCTAAAAAAATTTCAAGCTCAGCATTACCGCCGGATTCACGTAAACTCCCTGCCAGCGCATCGCCAAATGGAGATGCGGACCGGTTGCCCGCCCGGTCGCGCCGCTGAGTCCAATTTCCTGGCCTCGGACCACTTGGTCCCCCTCTTTGACTTTGAATTCGGAAAGGTGCAGGTACAGAGAAAGCAGGCCTTGTCCGTGGTCGATGACCACGCAATTTCCTTCGAAGTACATGGGGCGCGCCAGCAGCACGGTTCCTGCGTTTACCGCCTCTACCGGCGTGCCCTCGGGCGCCGAATAATCAAGGCCCTGGTGAGTGCTCTGGGTTTCCCCATTGAAGACGCGCTGGGTGCCGAAAACGTCAGAGACTTTCGCAGTCACCGGAGGCTCAAATTTGCCCGACCATTGGCGATCGGGCGTTATCCCGCCGAAGATCCTCTGTTTTAAAGCCTTGTCCTGATTAATAATCTGCTGCTGTTCCGGGTTGGGCTCGGTGTATTTCGCCGCCACCGTCACCTGTATGGCGGGATATTTTGCGACGCCTATTTTGACTTTCGACGCCCGGGACAAAGTACGTCCCCCGGAAGTTCTTCCAGTTAAGTCGAGAGTGTAGGTTCCGGGCTTGGTCTCAAGCGGGGCGCCCGCAATTCCATACCAGGCATGGGTGCGGCGGTCGAAATTAAAGAATACTGTGTGTGTAAGCCAGGAGCCGGAAAGGCTTTCAAAAACAGTTGGCGGCTTCACCCGGAACACAACCGGATCGCCATTATGCGGCTTCGCTGGTTCCCAGCTTACCGACCAGGCTTTGGCCGCGGGCGTCCCGGTAGAGGACTTTTCCGTCGAATTGGCGAGTGTCGCGCACAGGAGAAGGTACAGCGCGTAAGGGATGGCATGACGCCAAACGCAAGCGCGGCGCGGTTGGAGCAGGTATTCTAAGAAGGCTGGTTTCAAAGAAACAGCGTAACATTTCCTGGAGGCTTTCCGGACACTGCCGTTCTGATAAGCGCCCAGTTAGCGGGGCAACAGCGGAGACCACCCGAGAATCCAATTCCCGGCAATTGGCTTATGGCCGAATCAGTCCTCAGTACCAAGCAGCAATTGAAGTCCCTGTGGGCCCTGGGAGGGCTCTCCCCGCGCCAACTGACGAAGTGTGTCTGGCAGGGGATCGATCAGGATGACCTTGTCAATCGTGCCTCTGAACTTGCATACAACTTCCTGCTTGCGTTGTTTCCGTTGATCCTGTTTCTCTTGTCTTTTTTCGGACTATTCGCTTCTCGCGCTACAGAGTTGCAAAACGATCTTTTATTCTCTCTAGCCCGGGTCTTGCCGCCGGCGGCGTTTCAGCTCCTGAGAACCACAATTGATGAGGTCACGAAGAGCAATGGCGGCGGCAGGCTGACCTTCAGCATCGTGATCGTGTTGTGGCTCGCCTCCGGCGGAATGAGCTCAATGATCTCCACATTAAATGGCGCTTACGGGGTGCGCGAGGGACGCTCATGGATCAAGGTTCGCGCGATTTCACTGGGGCTGACGTTGTCGATTTCAATTCTGGTTATATCCGCCCTGGCGCTCACGTTGATCAGCGGTCACGTCGTCGATTTCGTGGGATCGCGGCTGGGATTAGGCGCGCTTCCCGTGGTTGCCTGGAAGCTGCTGCAATGGCCTTTGGCGCTATTTTTTATAGTCAGTTGTTTTTCGATGGTTTATTTTTACGGACCCGATCTCAAGGAGCAACATTGGTATTGGATCACGCCGGGGTCGGTGGTCGGCGTTCTCTTGTGGATCGTTGCCTCGTTTGCCATCCGCGCCTATCTTCATTTCTTCAATACTTACTCCAAAACCTACGGCTCTCTGGGGGCGGTCATCATCCTTCTGCTCTGGCTGTATGTCACCGGGTTCGCGTTCCTGATTGGCGGCGAAATTAACGCCAAGATCGAACATGCGGCGGCAAAACACGGCCACCCGGAAGCGAAAGAGGCAGGCCAGAAAGCCGCCTGATAGAGAACACCATTCCCGTGCGGAGTGGCGCAAGGTCTCATCTAAAAAGCCCGCATCTAATAACTTGGCTGGTGGCGATGAGTTCCATGCGCATGTGGCGGATTGTTGTGATCGCGTTCGGTTTTTTCCTCCTGTCGGGGTCTCCGGCGGTCCATGCCCAGCAGTTGGCAAAGCGACTCATATTAAAAGACGGCTCTTATCAGTTC
>JAFAWN010000161.1 GCA_019241735.1 Terriglobales bacterium | reverse complement strand
TGAGCTGTTGGACAGCCTGTGGCCGGAACAGGCCACGATCGGAGACCCTCGCGTCTGAAAGCAAATCGCCTACCATTTCTTTCAAGTCGTTCGCCAGCCAATAATCAATGGGCGCGGCGAAGCCCGCTTTAGGCTGCTGCAAGACTTCCTGCGGAACAACGCCAGTCATCGCCTTACGGAAGATGTGCTTGGTAGTGGTATGAAAAACTCCTTTGAGCTTGCTTTGCGGCGCGACGTTCCAGGCGATGAACTCTGCGAATTCACGGTCGAGAAAAGGCACGCGTACTTCCACCGAAGATGCCATGCCCATTTTGTCGTTGTAGTTCAAATTCAGGCTGGTCATGAAAATTTTGGTGTCGAGGTAGAGCATCTGATTCAAGAAATCAGCGTCCTTTACTTTGGCGAAAGCATCGCGGTGCGCGACGGAGGCATCAATCGCGCCTATTTTCTCAATCAATGCCGGCGAGTAAAGATCGGCCTTCTGCTGTGCGTCGAGATATGTGCAATTCATCACGAAACGCTCAACCGGAGAGAGAACCGCGCTGCGTGACATTTTTCTAGCAAGGCGCAGGCGGCCTTTAAGCGAAGTGCCGCGAAAGCTGGGTAGCGCATCCAGGGAGCCCGCGATTACGTGGCGGATGGCGTCTGGTAGTTTCTGATATTTCCCGGCCCAGTAATGGGCTGAATGCTTGCGGTATCCGGCAAAAAGCTCATCGCCTCCCACGCCTGAGAGCAATACGGTTGCATGCTCGCGGGCCGCACGACATACCAGATAGGCCGCGATGATAGCTGGGTCTGCGGCGGGCTCGTCCATATGCCACACCAGGCGGGGCAGCAGATCGGCAACGTCAGGCTCAACCACGATCCGCTGATTGTCGCAGCCGAGCCGCTTCGCGACGCGCGCGGGAACGTTGGGATCATCGAGGGTGGTTTCGCCGACGCGATACCTTTGCGGAAAAGTTATGGTGTAAGTCTGAATGCGTTCGCGGGTGTTGCGCGCCATCATCGCCACGATGCTCGAAGAATCGAGCCCGGCGCTGAGAAACGCGCCAATAGGCACATCGCTGATCATCTGTTTAGCTACAGACTGGCCGAAGCGCTCGCGGACCTCGCCCGCCAAATCATCTTCAGATCGGGGATAGGCGTATTCTGCGGGGGGAAAAGTCAGGTCCCAATATTGGCTGACAGTGAGGTTTCCGTCGCGGAAGGTGGCATGATGGCCCGCGGGCAGCTTATTTATCCCGCGAAACAAAGTTTTCGGTTCGGGCACCCAGAGGAAAGTCAAATACTGGGGCAGAGACTCATAATCCATCTCAGCGGAAATGCCAGGGACCTGCAACAGCGCCTTTGCCTCGGAAGCAAAAGCCAGCCTGTGGCCCTGGTGAGCGTAGTAGAGGGGCTTCACTCCGAAATGATCGCGGGCCAAGAATAATTCCGGCGTTCCGGAGCGAAGATCGCAGATTGCAAAAGCAAAGATCCCATCCATTCGTTTTACGCAATCGCGGCCATGCTCCTCATACAGATGAATAACGACTTCGGTGTCAGCGTCGGAAACGAAACGATGTCCTTTATCTTGGAGTTCCTGCCGCAGTTGGGCGAAGTTATAGAGCTCGCCGTTATAAGTGATCCAGATGCTGCCGTCTTCATTGGCCATCGGCATATGGCCACTGGGGGAAAGATCGATAATCGCGAGGCGCCGGCTGGCCAATCCGATGTAGGAGCCGTCAGGCGAGCGGTGCTCCCAGATGCCACTGTCGTCAGGCCCGCGATGCGCCTCGACCGAATTCATCCGGCCCAGAGTCTGCCGATCGCCGCAATTTGCCAGGCCGCTTATTCCGCACATAGACGATGGTCAAACTTTCCTGGTGTGCAACTCGTAGATTTTCGCTTTTGTATGGAACATCTGGACCGCCTGAAAAGTGGAATAGATCAGCCCGGGAACACCGTCCAGAAATCCGAATCGCAGTACATAACGATAAAAGAACAGTAATAACGGAGAGCCAGGAAGGCGGAAGAGATTTTTCTTCAGCCAGCGCCGGCGCTGCGCCTGGCTCCCGGAAAGTGACGCTGGAAGTTCGTCCGCGCGGAGGCCATGGCCCGCAAGAACCGAGGCCTCCCAGTTGGAGTACTCATTGTGTTTCTCGATATAGCGGAAAATCGATTCGAAGTTGCGATGCACCAGGGGATTCTTGAGCCGGCCCACAGCCCCGTTGACGATCACATGCTCATGCACTTCCATATCACCCATGGACCGGTCCTGCTCGCGAAGGCGGCACTCGAAGCGGCCTTTGTCATGGCGAAACAGTGAAAGCTTTTCGAAGCCCGCTCCGCCATGGCGCAGCCTCCGCCCCAGGAAATACATTTCCAGCGAGAGGTAATAGCCATCAAACTCAGGGTTCCGGATCGCGTCAGAGATTTCATGCGCAAGCTCGGGAGTGAGCGTCTCGTCAGCGTCGAGGAGAAGGACCCAATCGTAGGCAAGACTCAGGCTGTCCAGCGCCCACTGGCGCTTTTTGGGCCACCCGCCTTGATAATGGAACTGAACGACTTTCGCGTCGTACTGTTCGGCAATGCTCGCTGTGCCGTCCGTACTCTGCGAATCCACCACGTAAACTTCACCCGCGGCCCGAAGCGATGCCAGGCAGCAAGGGAGATTGCGAGCTTCATTGCGCACCGCGACAATCACGCTTATGGGGATAACGCCAGGTCCGTCCAACCGTGCCGGCAGCGCCGATTCTTGCAGTTTCTCCATAGCTGAAGCTCTATCATATTACCTTCATGACGGAGTCGTTAATCTGATCTGGTTTTGGGTGCGGAAACGGATTTGGGCTGGTTGAAGCGGCTGCGCACTCTCGAGCGAAAGAATTTACCGACCAAAATGATCGGACGTTCATTTGAATCCCACGCATGATGCTACCCCCAACGTGAATACATTGCCGCAAACGGCGGCCGGAACTCTGCACCGAAAGCTGGTGCTTGGGAGAAGAGGCAATATTCTGTCCGACTGGTTCGCCCGCATCATTCCGCACGGGGCCAGTTTGCTCGACGTAGGCTGCGGCAGCGGGCAAATTGCAGCGTTACTTCATTCGAAAAGACCGGACATCAGCGTGCGCGGGATTGATGTTCTGCCCCGGACAGAAACTTATATTCCGGTTGACCTCTTCGACGGCGCACATATCCCTTTCGCGGCGATGGGATTTGATGTGGTCTTGCTTTCCGATGTGCTGCATCACACGAGCGATCCTGAAGTGCTGCTTCGAGAGGCTACTCGCGTCGCCCGGTATGGAGTTTTGATCAAGGACCACTACCGGAAAGGGATTGCGGCCCGCGCACGATTGAGATTTATGGATTGGGTGGGAAATGCAAGATTTGGCGTATCGCTGCCCTACAATTATTGGACGGAGGCGCAGTGGCAGGCTGCATGGACTGAGCTCGGGCTGCATCCTGAACGCCTGGTCACTAAACTGGGTTTATATCCCGCGCCATTCGACTGGATCTTCGGAGCGCAACTTCATTTTGTTGGGTTGCTGCGGCAGGCTGACCGGCAGGGTTGATGGAGGTTTAATGAAAAAGCGCCCGGAGTAATCCAGAGTCCGCAGATTGACCTCAATTCCGCGTTCCGCGAAAAATTCATCAACGGCCCTGCGAGCGCCCTTCCAGTATCCGTAATCGTCCAGCTGGATATAGCCGTTGGGGACGACTTTGTCGTAGAGAGATTCCAAACAAACTTTCACGCTCTCATACCAGTCCCCGTCAATGTGGAGGACCGCAATTTTCGAGAGCGGGGCATGGGGCAAGGTGTCGCGAAACAATCCCTTGACGAACTCAGCGTCGTCAGCCAAATTCAGGCGGTGAAATAGTCGTCGTACTTCCTCGAGGGTCCCGATGCAGGTGCCGGTGAAGAGATCAGCTAACTCAAAGTCCGGATCTTTGATAGTGGGAGCCGGAAGGCCCTCAAAGCTGTCAAAAAGCCAGAGTTTGCGTTTCGATTTAAGCTGGCGGATCGTCAAACCCATCAAGGCGGCGCTGCCTCCACGTGCGCACCCGCACTCCACGACGTCGCCGGGAATGTCGCGATGAACGGCGTAGCGTACTCCGCGGTATAACCCCCGCAAACGCGCGTTGCTGCACATGGTGTAGTTTCGAATCTGGCGGTATAGCGATGAAAACTCAGAGGGAGAAATGAGGTCCCAGCCTTCCATCGCAAGCCGCTGCGCACAGTCGGCTATGAAGCGGGGATCGCGAGCACGGCGCAGAATCTCCGGCCAGGGGTGCTGGATACGCTGCGGCACTTGCACCTCTTCATTTTGCATACTTATTGCCGCCGCAATCCCAGGACACTCATAAAGAAACTGCCAAAAATTGTCTGTGCGCCCAGGGTAAGCAACAGCGATGCCGGGATCACCAAACGCATAGTGTGCGAATAATCCAGTGGCCCGAAGTGGCTTGTCCCCCAGGCGCTCACCGCGTAAATGGAAGTGATCAATCCCGCGAGGGTGAGAAGCGCCCCCACCGCAAGGCCAACTTCCAGGGTGAGGTATTTGAAAAGTTTGTCGAGGGTTGGGTCCGGCGGGAGCAAGCCTTCAGAGATTGCGAAGACTTTGGTAAACACAGCAAATGCGATGGCCTGGAAGCCCAACAATACGAAGGCCGCCGCATACACCATGGTGTGGACATCGAGAATGACACTGCCGACGGCGCGAGGCGACGGCAATAACCATACCCCTAACAGCAAGCCAACGAGCATCAATGCTGCTCCGGGATAGAGGAACAGCCAGCGCGGGCTGTACAAGAGGAAGAAACGCAGCGTCCGCCAGCCATCCCGCCAGGTACGCAAGTGTGGCGGGCGGCTGCGGCCGTCTGGGGATAAAGTTGTTGGGACTTCCTGCACATTCATCTTCAGCAGCGTCCCTTTTACCACCATCTCAGTGGCGAATTCCATCCCGGTAGTGCGAAGTTTCATGCGCTCGTAAGCGTCTTTGCGAAAACCGCGGAGGCCGCAATAGATGTCTCCGCACGGGCCGCCAAAAAAAAGCCGTCCCAGCCGGGTGAGTGCGGGATTGCCAAAATACTGGTGCAGTGGAGGCATGGCCCCGGGCAGAATTCCGCCTCGGAAGCGATTGCCCATCACCAGCTCCGCGCCGTCGCGCAGTTGCTCGACGAAGCGGGGAATATGACCGAAGTCGTAGCTTCCGTCCGCGTCGCCCATGATGACGTAGTTACCGGAGGCGGCTGCAATACCGCCTCTCAAAGCATTGCCGTATCCTCTGGCCTCAACGTGCACAACTTTAGCGCCCAGGCGCTCGGCGATCTTTTGCGAACCGTCGGTGCTGCCGTTGTCAGCGACTATGATTTCGCCGGTGATGCCTGCGGTTTGCAATGCAGACTGAGCTTTGCGGATACAACTCTCGAGCGTCTCCGCTTCGTTCAGGCATGGCATCACGACAGAGAGCTCGACATTGCGCCGGGCGGGGACCGGCAACAGCAAAGGGTTTTCGGGATGCGGCATCGCTGAACTCTGCATGCTGTCTTCACGCGGACACCGTAGTCATCTTATTGCGCCGTTAAAGTATGGCGGCCGCGAATTGGATCAATGCTATAACAAATCCGGCGCGTTGCAGGCGCGCGGGAACCTGACCGGAATTGAATATTTCCCGACCAAGTAGCCAGATCGCGGCGCGATCTCCCGTGCATGGGGCGGGGCCCGAACCATCACGAGGCGAAGTTTTAGTTATTGCGCTCGTTGCGTGCGCACTGTTTGTATTCGTGATCAAGCTATTCGGGAGCTATGCCGGGAGAGTTGACGGGTTCGGGGACAATGATGCGTACATTCCCATCGCATCGGCCATACGGCACTGGGATTTTCACGGAGTGTCGGTAAGACACTTCTGGGGCCTGCCTTACCTGATGGCGTTTGTATCTTTTATCACGCGCGCTCCGGAGCGCACGGCACTGTTGCTGGTTTCATTTGCCTCTTCTTTCGTCAGCATCGCACTGGCTTACGAATTGTGGGGCGGCTGGGTGGCGGCGTTTTTCGCGGTCCTCAATTTTGACTGGATGCAGAGGTCATTTTTGGGAGGGGCTGAGCCCCTATTTATGGCCCTGCTGCTCGCTGGGTTCCTCATAGCGAGAAAAGGGAGGTGGCCGCTGGCGGCGTTGTTCTCGGCTTTGTGCACGACGGTGCGTCCAGTAGGGTTTTTCGCGCTGCTGGCAATCGCAGCGGTTTTGCTATGGCGTCGAGAATTCCGGCAGTGTGCGCTCGCAACTTTAATTGGCTTGGCAGTCGGTGCGCTGTACGCCCTCCCATTGAAACTCTACTTTGGGAGCCCCT
>JAFAWN010000412.1 GCA_019241735.1 Terriglobales bacterium | reverse complement strand
GCAGATCAAGCTTCACAAGCTGCCGGCGACCGCTCATATTCAGAATTACCAGGACATTCTGGCCTTTGTAGGTCCTGAGGAACGCCAGCACATCAGGATCGTTTTCGTTAGGCGGAAGGTATTTGCCTTCAGCTAAGGCCTGGTTGGAGTGGCGAAGTCGCAGCAGTTGGCGGTAGTAATTGAGAATTGAGGCCGGGTCTTTCTTCTCCACGGCCACGTTGTAGGTCTTGTATTGCGGGTCAACCGGAAGCCACGGAGTATGGGAGCTGAACCCGGCATTAAGGCTCGCGTTCCACTGCATGGGGGTGCGCTCACCATCACGGCCTTTTTCTTTTGGCCAGTTCCTGCGTCCGATCGGGTCCTTCACATCTTTCAGCCGCTTAGGATCGTTGTTTTCCATCCCAATCTCTTCACCGTAGTACATGATCGCAGTGCCTCGAAGAGTCAAATAAAGCGACGCCATCAACTTCGCGATTCGGTCTTTGGCAACACGATCATTGTGCGCTTCCTCGCCATAGCGGTCGTACATTCTGCGGATGTCGTGGTTGCTAAACACGTAAACCGGCCAGCCACCCGAGTCATCTACTAATTGAATTTGTTTTCGGAACTCCGCCGCTGAGAGCTTGTTAACGGTGGCGAACATGAAATCCATCGGCAGGTTCACCTCGTCGTTATGCTCGCCGTAATAGCGTTTAAGCGCACCGATGTCGTTCGTCCAAGTCTCACCGATCAGCACCGCCCCGTTGTGATCGGCAACCTTGCGCAAATCCCGCAATACGTCGTGGAGTTCAGGAAGGTTGCGGTTGTACTTCGGATCCGTATTGGGATCTCCCAATGCGTTCTTGCCAGGGAGCAAGGGGTTGTCGCGCAGCTTTGGATCTTCAAACAGAGTGTCGACAGCATCCAGGCGGAAGCCGGCAACTCCGCGCTTATACCACCATCGCGTAACATCGAACATAGCCTTGCGGACAGCGGGATTCCGCCAGTTCAAATCTGGCTGCTGGGGATAGAAGGCGTGGTAGTAATATTGGCCCGTATTTGAATCAAATGCCCACGCCGAGCCGCCGAAAATCGACGCCCAGTTGTTGGGGGGCCGACCCTGTTGTTTTCCATCGCGCCAAATGTACCAGTCCCGGCGCGCTAATTGCCGCGAGGCGCGGGAGTCGATGAACCATGGATGCTGGTCGGAGGTGTGGTTTATCACAAAATCCATGATCAGCCGGATGTTGCGCTTCTCCGCTTCTTTTTCGAGATTATCGAAGTCCGCCAGAGTCCCGTACATCGGATCAATGTTCTCGTAGCCCGAAACGTCGTAGCCGAAATCTACCTGGGGCGAGGGATAGCATGGCGTCAGCCACAATGCATCCACTCCCAGCCAGCTTAAGTAGTCAAGCTTGGAGGCAATTCCTGGCAGGTCACCGATTCCGTCGTTATCGCTGTCGGCAAAGCTCCTGGGATAGATCTCGTAAAAAACCGCGTGCTGCCACCACTGATGGCCTTCCGCATCGGGGGAATCGGCTTCAGCAGACGCCGCGAGGCAAGCAAACAGAATGCTTACCAGCAGAATTATTTTTGGAGCTGCGACCTGCATTGGGACACTCTACCAAACCGGAGGAGCTCAACATTAGGAACTAACCTACGTTGAGGAACGCGTTGTCCTAGGGAGTAAACCCGATAGGCAAAACGATCCGCGAAAATTACGCTGTTTATCACTCTCTAAACCTGTGGAGGTTCTAACTTAATGAAAACGAATGTTTTCGGGATGAGAATTGGTTTTGTAGCCGCGATTTTGCTATGCGCCGCCTGGACAATGGCCCAGACTTCGGCTCCAGGCCCAGCCAGTCCTTCCTCTCCTTCCACTGCTACCCCAGGTTCCAGTAACCCAGGTTCTAACGGCGCACCGGGGACAGCGTCGCCGAATCCAAATGCAGCGACCTCCCCCGGTTCGACGGCATCACCGACGCCGAGCACTGCTTCTCCAGCCCCGAGCACTGCGACCCCGGGAACCAGCCGTCCGCCCAATCCACCGAGGCCGGCAGCTCCGCGTCGAAATCCGCCAAATCCGCCTCAGCCAGCGACTGGAAGTAATCCGCCGAATCCGCCTCAGCCTGCAACTCCGGAAAGCAATCCGCCAAACCCGCCTCAGCCTGTAACTCCGCCGCAAAGTTAATGCGCAGCTAAGCGTATTCGAGCTACGTTTTCCTGAGGAGCCCAGATGGCGGGCTCCTTTATTTTTGTATACGTCCCCCGTCCGTAGCCGGCCTCTGGCACAAGCCCGGGGTGAAAGGTGAGATAATTTCTGCTGTAGCGGAGCAAAAATATGGAGCATCGAGTTTTCTGCGTGAAGCTTCAAAAAGAACTTCCGGGGCTGGACGAACCGCCTTTCGACACTGACTTGGGGCAAAAAATTTACGAGAATGTTTCCCTGGAAGCATGGAAGGGCTGGACAGAGTTCTGCAAAATGCTGCTTAATGAATATCGTCTCAACCCCGCCCGCAAGGAAGATCAGGAAGCAATTGTGAAGCAGATGGAGCAGTATTTTTTTGGCGGCGGAGCCACTGCTCCGGTGGAGTATGTCCCACCTACCCACTAAGAATTTGTTCCCAGTCGAGCATAGAATAACTCCGCACTAACGCCTGGTCCCTGGTCTGGGGGTGCGGAAAACCCCAACCATGCGCGAGGAGAAATCTCGTGGGTTGTTTGCTCATGATTGTCGTGCTCGCGTTCCCCCGGATAGCCCTGGTGCTGCTGTTCCTGTTCTCGAACTACCTGCAGCACGCGTACCAAAGTCTGCTATTGCCCCTTCTCGGGTTTTTGTTCCTGCCTCTCACCACGCTGGCCTATGCTTGGATGATGAACACGCGACAGCCTATCGCCGGCATCAATCTGGTGATCCTGATCATTGCTGTTGTGGTTGATCTGGGCGGCCTAGGCGGCGGCGAACATCATCGCCGAAGACGGTGGGAGGCTTGAAGTCTGATGCTGTTCGATGGCCGACCTGAAGCCATAAGGTGCGGTTCCGTGCGGGACAGGCAACTTATTTGCTTGGCATTTGCTTCGAACCCGCAGGAAACTGCTTTCCTCCGGACTTCGCGATACCCTGTTTGGAAAATACTGAATAGGGCCACTGGCTTATCTTCCGTCGAGCTACGGGGGCGGGGGCGGGGGCGGCCGCATTGGGGATTGTCCAATCGGCAGGCGCCGGGTCAATGCCCCAGACGTTGGCTGCTTGATCGAGCGCAACGCCGGCAATCCAGTACTTCCCATCGTTACCGAGCGGGATGCAATGTGCCACGCGAGCCGTCGCGCTGGCCCCCACAGGAAGTTCCTCGAGTCGGACGGCGATTCCGGCCTCAACAGGCCGCGACAGGCAAACGCCGCACCCTTGCGCATTGACTACGAGAGTGTGGCATGCCTCCGAAAATTCAATTCCCGGCTCCAGACATGTGAGCCGCAAAGGAATCTTTGCCCGGATCCTGGTCGAACGTCTTGATTCTTGTTTTTCCGGTTCTGCGTTCATATCGAACTCATGCGCGTCGGATTTTTCGTCCCCGATTTTTCAGAGTTTACTTCGCCCTTCCAACTTGGCTCTACTGTTTCTGGGCGCAAAACAGCACCGAAGTAATCGTGCAACAAAGCGTCTGCCACGTATCAATAGAAAGAAAGCGTGCCGCGGAGCCTGGCATTGCGCAAAGCATGCGAGAAAAGCAGCAGGCTCAGAGGCACCAGGACCAGCGAGAATAATGCGAGGATTACGATTTCCTGACTTATGGCTGCAAATCCTGCGCCGCCCAGCAGTGATAAACGCAGACCCGCCAGGGAATGTGTAAAGGGGATCAGCTCAGCCAGCCATCGCAATCCGCGCGGCAGCGACGTAACGGGAAATAGCGTGCCGGCAAGACACCAGGTTACCGAAGCGAATAGCCATACGGCCGCCGATCCTTTTTGTGTGGCCAGTTGAATGGCCGCGGCCAGCATTCCGAACGCAATGGCATTCCCAAGGGTAAAGCCGAAAACCACAATTGCAGCCAGAAGATTGGGATGAGATGGCATCGATGCGAAGAGTAGTGTCCCGGCCCCCAAATACAGCAATAACTGCAGTGTAGCTCCGGCAAATGCCGAAATCGCGCTGAGCAGGATAAGAACCGGCGCCGGGGTCGCAGATGTCATCAGGACCTCGAGGGTGCCGTTCTGCTGCGCATCCCGCACAATGCCGAGAAATGAATTGATGCTCATTATAAGAAACGTGTAAACACCGGTACCGACGAGGACGAAGGGGAAATAGCCCATTCCTTGCGGGTGAAAGCCGGGCCCAATTGCGCGTGCCAAGAAATAAAAAGTGGCGATTTGAGTGATGGTACTGCCCGCCATGAGAAAGAATCCGCTGCGATAACGAATCGCAGTCAGTAAGTCCCGTCGGATGACCGCTGCCATTTTGTCCAGCAATGCGGGAATCATCATTGCCTTCCCGCGGTTGCTGGATCCGTGATTTGCCGATACTCGCCGGTCATTTCAAAATAAAAGTCGCGTAGCTCGTCAACGCGGCTGCGTCGAATGTCCTGGAAGCCTTCCAGTTTACCGGCTCGCAAAACTCCGACCGTGTCCCCCACCGCGACAGCTTCGCTGAAATTGTGAGTTGCGAGCAGAACGGTGGCGCCGCAATCCGCAAGCTCGCGCACCAACTGCCAGAACTGAGTTGATGAGCCAGGGTCAAGGCTGCGTGTAGGCTCATCCAGAAGGATGACCGCAGGCTGCTTGATCAGGGCGCGGGCAATGCCCAGTCTCTGATACATCCCGCTGGAAAATTTCATCACGAGAGTGTCGGCGGCCTGCGACAGCCCTACGCGCTCCAGCATGTTTGTGATGTAGTTGGCACGCAGTCGCCGAGGGACATCATCCAGTGCAGCAAAGAAATCGAGATTCTCGCGCGCTGACAATCGCGGAAAAAAAGAACGCTCGGTCGCAACCGCGAATCCGACCTGCTTGCGTACGGTCCCAGCGCCGGCGACGGTATCCGCGCCCAAGACTTCAACCCGGCCTGCGTCCGGGAGGAGGACGGTCGAGATCAACTTTAGAGCCGTAGTCTTGCCGCTGCCGTTAGGTCCCAACAACACCAGAACCTGGCCAGAAGGAACCCTCAAAGAGAAATCGCTCAGTGCCCACGTATCGCCTGCGCGTTCCTGCCCCATCCAATTGAACATGGCCGGACGATGGCGGAAAATCTTACTGACGGACTCGAAGACGATGGCGTCCATTTATGCAGGGAGAGCCGAATGTGTCTGTATTATAGGGGCGTGGCGGGCATCATCATCTCCCAAATCATGACGCAGCGGTATAGATCGTGAGCACAGCGGCTGCAACGCCCGAAGTGCGTGCGCAGGGATTTGAAATCCGGAAGGGAGCGGCGCGATTCCCTCCCGAATTCGATCTGTTGCTAGCCTGTCTTTCGACGCGGGGAGGTGCCGTTTCACTACAGATAAGCAACGCTCGCCGGTTGATCGGACTGGCTGAGCATCATGGGCTTATCCCACAGCTATACTCCCACCTGCTAGCCAATAAAGCTGAGCCTGAATTATTAAGCGCTGTGGCGGAACATTATGCGACCAGCAGCCGTCGCAGTCTGCGGCTGACGGCAGAAATGCTCCGAATTGCAAGCCGCTTACAATCCTGCGGCATTCAGGCCATGCCCTACAAAGGTCCGGTACTGGCTGAATTTTTGTATCGGGATGTAACGCAGCGGCAATTCGGCGATCTCGATTTTCTGATTCATAGTTCCGAGGTGCCAGCGGCGAAGAAAGCTTTACTGGATCTTGGATATACGCCAACACTGGATCTCGACCCCGCCCAGGAGCGGGCCTATCTGGCTACTGGTAACGAATACGCCTTTGGAAACTCGCTTGGGTCCAATTTGCTGGAGATACAGTGGCGAATTCTCCCTCGCTTTTATTCTGTTGACTTCGACTTCAACCGATTTCTGCAGAGGGCAATCGAAATCGATATTTGCGGGCAGACGCAGACTACTCTCTGCGCCGAAGATTGCCTGCTCGTATCCTGCGTACACGCCGCCAAGCATGTATGGCCGCAGCTTTCAATGTTGCGGGACATTTCTCACCTCGCGCACCTGCCAAAACTGAACTGGGATTTGGTGCAGTCGGAGGGCTGGCGGCTTGGCATTAACAGAATT
>JAFAWN010000124.1 GCA_019241735.1 Terriglobales bacterium | reverse complement strand
TGCGATGCCGCTTGCAAGCAGCGCCATTACCGACTGTTTTTGGCTGCGCGCCGACAGCAGCCGCTGCACGATGAGTTGATCGGTGCCGTGGCTGGCGGTGGTAAGAAATGTCCCGCCGATCAAGCCCGCCCAGAATGTGTAAGGCTTCCAAAAGTTAGGAGTGAAATCTAATATTTGCAGACGTCCGGCGGCGGCCGCAGTCTCGTGAATGGTTGCCCATCCTCCCGGCACCAGGTGCAGGATGGTGAACAAACCGACCAGCGTTCCCCCAATGTAAATTCCAGTTTGGATTACATCCGTCCAAATGACCGCCGCCAGACCGCCTTCAAAGGTGTAAATCAAAGTGAGCGCGGTAATGATCGCGATCGACGCCACCTCGCCGGTTCCCAGCGCAATTCCTATAACAATCGAAACGGCATAGACTCGTACGCCTTCCGCGGCCGCGCGCGTCAGCAAGAATAATCCCGCCGTGAGCGACCGCATCCTGCCGCCGAAACGGCGCTCCATCAGTTCATAAGCGGTGTAAAGGTTGCCGCGAAAATATTGAGGCAGCAGAACAAAGCTGATAATGACGCGGCCCACCACGTACCCCAGGACCACCTGCAGAAACGTGAGGTTCGAGCCATAAGCCAGTCCCGGAATACTGATAATCGTAAGCGTGCTGGTTTCAGCGGCAACAATGGAAAGCGAAATTGCCCACCACGGAATGTTGCGGTCCGCGAGAAAATACTGGCGTAACGAGCGGTGCTGCTTCCGGAAACGCAGGCCGAAGAGCGTGATCCCGGCCAAATAAAGCGCGATGATGGCGAGATCGAACCTGTTGAGTGCCAGAACCTGTAGGGCCATCGCTAATAGCTAGAGTATGCGGATTTGGTTCTTCGTAGTCGATTTTGTGCTTGCCGAATCTATCTCGTAATCCCGCGGCGGATGCTTCGTTTGCGGCCTCCACTCATGTGGTAGAACTACGCTGATGCCGGCTTTTCTCGGACTGGACGGTGGCGGAACGAAGACGTCATGCGTAATCGGCGACGAACGCTCCGTCCTGGGTTCTGGCTCTGCCGGGGGAAGCAATATCGTGCGGTTGGGCGAGTCCGTGACGAGAAACTCGCTCGCTACCGCAATCCTCAGCGCGTGCGAAGCGGCGAAGGTTTCGCCTGCACAAATCACTAACGCGTGTCTGGGACTCGCAGGGGCGATAAATCCGGAAATCCGTGAAGCCGCGCACCGGCTGGCATCAGAAATAATCCCCGGCAAAATAGAAATAGTGGGCGATATGGAGATCGCCTTCGAGGCCGCATTTGGATCTGGCCCGGGCGTGATCGTAATTTCCGGCACCGGCTCCATCGCCTACGCGCGTAATTCACAAGGCGAGATTGCACGCGCCGGAGGATGGGGATTCGCTGCCTCCGACCAGGGATCAGGCTACTGGATTGGTCGCGAAGCGGTTGCCGCCGCGATGCGGTCCTACGATACCGGCGAAAGGTCGTTACTGCTTGGGGAAATCATGACCGCCTGGAATGTTTCCGACTTCGAGCAACTGGTGCTGGCGGCGAACGCAAGTCCGCTCCCGGATTTTTCGTTGCTGTTTCCCGCGGTGCTCGCTGCGTTTGAAGCCGAGGACTCAACTTCGCGCGTGATTTTGACCAGGGCAGGAACCGAACTGGCGGCTCTGGCGAAAATCGTCCGCAATCGCCTCTTTCAGCGGGGCGAAATTGTTCCAATGGCCATGTCCGGCGGTGTATTTCAGAATTGTCAGGCCATCCGTCAGGTTTTCTACAATGTTGTTTGCGACGCCTACCCCAACGTGGCCCTCAGCGAAGCTCTGGTCGACCCGGTAATGGGCGCGCTGACTCGCGCACGCAGATGAACCTCAGCGCTGAATTCAACGAACCGCAGACGAGTGGCGATTTCGCGCCCCGCAACGTCGGCCCAGACGCCTCCAGCACCCCGTCGCGAGGCAGGGACTACCCGGCGCCTGCCGCCCTGTGTCGCATCGCCGCTGATCCGGCTCTCACCGAAGACTCTGCCTTGGCTTTGCTGAAGCGGCAGGACCTGACTGCCGAAGTTTTCGAATCTCTTAACAAGAACTCCGGCGTTATTCAATCCCGGAAGGTGAAGCTTGCCATCGCGACCCATGCCAGGGCCCCGCGCCATATCTCGGTGCCGATTGTGCGCTCGCTGTTCACCTTTGACCTCCTGCACGTGGCCCTCGCGCCCGGTGTCGCCGCCGATCTGAAGAAAGCGGCGGAGGATGTGATCATCAACCGGCTGGAAACAATCTCCTCCGGCGAGCGGCTGTCACTCGCCCGGCGCGCTTCCGGCAACATTGCGGGCGCGCTGATCATCGATGCCGAGTCCAGAGTGGTGCAAGCCGCGCTCGAAAATTCCCGCCTCACCGAGGCGCTGGTGATTAAATCAATATTCCATCGCCGCGCTTCGGAAGTTGCGATTCACGCAATCTGCCGCCATCCGCAATGGTCGGCGCGCCGCGAGGTTCGGATGGCATTGCTGCGCCACCAGAAAACTCCGTTAGCTAGCACGCTTAAATTTGCCCAGTCTTTGCCGCCGAAGTTGGTGCGGGAAATTCTTCATGCATCCCGCCTGCCCACAGGGATCAAGGCCTGTCTGCTGAACCACATCAGCGGCCATTCGGAAAACTGGCCCGTGATTTAGCCCAAGAAGGATGCAGCGCACGCCTGCTTTTTCACCTTGCTACCGGCTCGCCTATTTTGTTGTTAATGACTTTGCCCGCGGAGAAGGCGGTATCAGCACCGGATTCCTGGCTAGAAGTCTTCTGATGCAGCAGCGCTACCAGCGCCTGGTATAGCTTCGCTCGCGTGGCGAAGCGTTCGTGGGCATGTGTGATGTACCGCACGTGCACCTCTACCCCCGCGGTGGTTGGCTTCAGGTTGACCGCAGGCGTTGCTGAAACGGATTGCAGGCTGTGGCGGACAGTTGCCTGCTTCCATTCCGCTTCCGCAGCTTTGGCATCCGCTTCCGTCTCCTTGGTCACCATTTTCTGGATCGCATCAATTGTCGGATAGGGGTCCTGATCGGAAGGAATCAGAATCTCGATTTCGTCCCACAACCATTGCCCGCTGGTGGAGAAATTAAAAAAATGTCCTTCGATCGCGTAGCTGTTCACAAACGCCACCTGCCGTCCGGTAGGGTGACCGGTGTCAGTCCAGTTGCCGGTTTCAAGAAGCACCGTGCGGAACAGGCTGATCTCCAGCACCTCCCCGACCACGCCATTAATTTCGACCCAGTCGCCGACCCGGATCCCATTTCGTCCCATCAGCACAAACCATCCCACAAACGCCACGATAAAGTCCTTCAGCGCAACCGTCAGGCCAGCGCCGGCCAGGCCGAGGATTGTAGGGGTCTGTTTGGGCGCGCCAAACATCACAAACAGCACCAGCAGCACTGCCACCGCCTGCACCGTAAAACGAAGGATGATGCGCAGGGTGCGCATACGTGAGCGTTCAGTGGAAAGATCGACCACAAAGCGGTCAAGCGCGCGCCCGGCAAGATACATGAACAGCACAATTGTGCAGATCCATAGCGCCGACTGGATCATGCCATTCAAGGCCCTGCGCTGGTGCGCTTTTACGATATCTATCCAGCTGCCGTAAGCTGCGGCTAGCGCCTGATGCTCCTGGATGCGCTTCGCCATATCGGCAAGGTTCTTCTGGTCCGCAGAAAAATGGTGCATCGACGCAATCGCCGCCGTGGCGTCCGCCGCAGAGGCCGGCGAAGCATTACGCGGTGCGCTTGTCTGGGCGCCAGTTTGCCGGCCGCCATCGGGTTCGCCGGATTTACTCGCGCTCACCTGGGTCTGCACCCGGGCGCGTTCCTGAGTAAGGGCGGCCGCATCGCGCAGCGCCTCATTTCGCGCCCCTTGTAATTGCGTCGCGTTGGCCTGCAAAGCGCGCCACGCGGAAAGCTGTCCCAGCAGATTGCCCGCGCGATAATCAATCTCGGGAGCATTATTCGAACTTTGCTCCAGCGCGCGGCTGGCGTCGAGTGCGTGCTCGCCCGCCTCATGCTGCGTAAACTGGCGCCGGATGCGGCTCTCCGCGTCCCCGCCCGACTGCGCCAGTTCTTCCTGGGCGTCGTCGAGTTCTCCGCCATCCAGCTCCACCTGGGCCAGCATGAGGTCCAGTTGCTGCTGCAGAGCATCCTGTTGCGCCCCACTTGCTGCGGCCAGTTGTTTCTTGAGCTGATCGACCTTCTGCTGGTCAGCCTTTACCTGCGCCTCGGCCTTTGTCACCCGCTCGTGAAGTTGCCGGCTCTGCGGCGTCGCCGGACCCGCATGCTCCGTGGCATCCCGCAATCCATCGGCGAATGACAGGTCCACTTCATTGTCCGCCAGTTTTTCAACTTGCTGCGCATAACGCCGCTCTTCAGGATCTGAGGCCAGCCGTCCCATCGCGCGCGCCGTCTTCAGCGGCTGTTCATCCACCAGCGGCGCCGGCTCCCCTGCGGTATTTGAGGCCTGCCACGCCCCGGGCTTTCCTGCTTCGCCGGTGAGGATGAGCCCAATAATGGCCAGCAGCACCAGAATCACCAGAGAAAGCGTGACTGCCCACTGCCGGGTTTTCATCAGCGGTTCCATTTCCCAGCCACGATTATACGGGGATGAATTTCGCTGCGGTCCATAGCCGAACGGTACTTAAGTGTGTGTCGGGAGGCTGGGATGCCGGACGGCTGGCCCAGCCTCCGCGTTCCTGGCGAAGGCTGGAGATGTTCGCTCGTCACGGAAAAGTACGCTGATCATGATCCAGCTTCGTGGCGTGGGGACATATCAGCAGATGTTCAATGTAAAACTAGTCCAATTCGGTCCAATGGCGGCCTGAGAAATGTCAGGACTGTGCGATCGACATAGACGGACGTTCTTTCTAAGCCTAGGCTGCACCTGTGGAAGTCCGCCGGCAAATCTATTCTTTCTGGAGATCTTATGCCCTCTGATGCTGCAGCGCTCACGCCGTTCATTACCCAAAACATTGACTCAATCGGTGAGAAGGAATTGGACTCGCTTCCGTATGGAGTAATCCAACTCGACACTCTAGGCACGGTCGTCCGATATAACGCCTACGAGGAGGGGCTTTCAGGCCTTACCAGGGACAAGGTCGTCGGAAAGAATTTCTTCAAGCAGATTGCGCCCTGTACTGACATGCAGGAATTCTACGGCCGTTTCCGTGATGGGGTCGTAGCTGGCGAGCTTCACTGCACTTTCCGCTACCACTTTTCGTTCAAGCAGAATCCCCGCGACGTTACCATAACCTTGCTTTACAATTCCCGCGAAAAGCTCACCTGGATCTTGGTCCAGCCCATCGAGTCACAGACGTAAATCCCGGTCAGCGAAAGAGAGTGAGTGGAGTTCCACTCACGTTTTCGTGTGTCGTGGCGATCAACGGGGTGGTGCGCCACTCATTCGCGTTTTGGCGGATGAGCGGGAGACATCCCAAATGTTGATTTGTTTGTAGTGGCGGGCAAAGAGTCGGGTGCCCCACTCCTTCGCGTTTTTGGCGGATGAGTGGGAGACATCCAAATGTTGATTTGTTTGTAGTGAGCGGCAAAGAAGCGGGTGCCCCACTCATTCGCGTTTTTGGCGGATGAGTGGGAGACATCCCAGGCGAACCACTTCGCTGACGCGCAGCCCGCCTATTCGGGCTTCTGCTTGTCCTTTGCCGGCGGCTCCTTCTTTCCCGGAGGCGGATTATTAGGTTTAGCCGGCGCTGGACGCTGTGCCGGCTTTTCCGCTGGACGCGGAGCCGCCGCCTTGTTTTCCGGCTTCGGAGCCGGGCGGTTCGGTTCCGCAGGCCGGGGAGCCGGTCTGGCCGCTTGCGGCGCCGGATGAGCCGCCGGTTTAGCTTCCTGCGGTGCGGGTTTCGGCGGCTGTGCGGGCTGACTGCGCCGCTGATTAGCCGCCGGTGCAGGATTTGCCTTCGGCGCAGGCGCAGCGGGGTTTGGTTTCGGCGCAGGCGCGGGGTTTGCCTTCGACGCAGGCGCAGCAGGATTTGGTTTCGTCGCCGGTGCAGGATTCGTCCTCGCCGCAGGCGCAGCAGGATTCGTCCTCGCCGCAGGCTGCGCAGGCCTCCCCGCCGGTGGTGTGGGTTGCGCTCCTCTGTTCATCGGTTCGGCTGGTCGTGAGGGCGCTGGAGCTGCCGCGCCGCGTGCTGGAGCTGGAGCCCGGCCAGGTTGCGGACGACTTTCCGCATTGGGCGCTGCCGGTTGCGGGGCAGCCGGGGCCCGCGCCGGAATGATGGGAGCAATCGGTTTCCCTGCGGGAATCGGCTTCGCCGCAGCTACCACCGCAGGACGCCCATGATTGACCGAGGCAAATTGCTGCCGGTTCTGCGCCGCTTCGTTCCTCACCTGCACCTGCGTCGTCATCGGCGGAATGCGCTGTTCCCGCACTGCGGCAACTTCGGTCGGCAACGGCTGCCGCGTCACGCCTCCGGGGCCGTTATAGCTCACCCGCGTATTCGTGGTGTTGATGGTGGTGTTATTGATAATCACCGTATTGGTAACCGTCCGGTTGTACACCTGGACGTTGCTCACATTAGTCACATTGTTGACGGAGCGGTTGTAGTTAAAGCGGTCGCCATTCCAATACCCGCCCAGGAAACCGACGCCAACATATCCAAATCCATAATTAATGCCGCCGTAATAGCCCACATGCCGGCCCCAGAATCCGTAGTGATAGCGGTATCGGCCGCCGTCAAACGCCCAGTAGCCTGGCGTCCACAGAAAACCGACCTCGGGCGGACGCGTCCAAGCCCCTGGCACCCAGTAATAGCCCTCGGGACCATAGCTCCAGTATCCGGGCGTCCACAAATATCCATCACCGGGACATTCCGGCTGACTGTATTCGGGAAGCGGCGGCGGCGGCTCGGAAGCATAAATTACGGGTTGCCCGTAGCTGGCATCCTGGTCGTCGTAGTAATCGTTTCCGTAACCCCGGTCCCGGTCGCGGTCGCGATAGCGATCCCGGTCCCGGTCGCGGCTCCCTCGGTAATTGCGCTCCGCCGGCTGCGTATTGTAGGCCGGGGCCGGATTGGCTGCGGCAGCCCCATTGTCCGCGGGAGCCACATTATCTGCGGGGGCAAGATTCGCTGCAGCTGCGGGGTCCTGCGAGGCCGATTGCGATTGATCCGTTTGCTGCTGATTTTGCGCGCTGGTGTCCGGGCTTTGGTTCTTGTTGCATGCCGCCAGCCCGAACGTCATCGAAATGGACGCAGCTGCCAGAAGAACTAGAAAGGGTGCTCTGGGGGATTGGGTCATAAAAGTCTTTCGTCTTTCCTGGAAGTTGAACTGAGATTTCACCACGAAATGAAAAGAGCTAAATTGCCAGCTCAAAGACAGGTTGCCACTATGTAAGCGCTTCTAGAGTTTAAGCGCTTATAGGGTCTCACGATTCGAAAATCTTCTCAACCCTCGGGAGTAAATGCTCATCAGGAGGCCCACCCCTTCGCGCGGGTGGCTTACCTTTACGCTGCGGCCCACCCTCTCGCGCTTTCACGAAGGCTGGGGATGTGCAGACTGTGGGCTGACCGGGGTGCCCCACTCATTCGCGTTCTTGGCGGATGAGTGGGATACATTCCGACGCGGGCTGACCCACCTTTGGTTTTAAAGTGGGAACCACTGCCGTCAGCGGTCACCGAGGCTTTTCTCAACTCACAATGATTCCTGGGCCAGACAACTTTTCGCCAATGTGATCAGAAGTCAGAACCCTCACCCACTCATCCGCAAAAGTACGAATGAGTGGGGCACCCGGCAAAAACTCAATCCCCGATCTTCTGATCTGCCTGCGAGCTGTGCGACGCCGCCAGCTTCCACGCACCATTCTCGTTCACCCAGGTGTCCGTCGTCAGGATCGTGCGCGTGCGATGCTCGCCCTTGATCGTCATGTTGTAGGACACCTTATACCTCGCTATCGC
Organism: Terriglobales bacterium; assembly: GCA_019241735.1. Classification (GTDB taxonomy): domain Bacteria; phylum Acidobacteriota; class Terriglobia; order Terriglobales; family Acidobacteriaceae; genus JAFAWN01. The sequence goes on along the minus strand of JAFAWN010000124.1, from coordinate 851 downwards.
CGTATGGTTGCCATAGACGCTGACCTTGATATCGTTGATGTCGCGCTTCGCAGTCTTGTTGTTAGCGGCATCGGCGTAGTCCTTCTGCAACTCGGCGTTGCCCTCCCACGCTCCCCAGCTTGTGCCCATCATGTAATCGCCGGCATAGTGCGCTTTCATCCACGCGCCGTTTTGCCCTGCCAGGTCGGCTTTGGTTGCATCCATCTCCAGCTTCTCGATGGCCGCCTCCACGCTCTTTGAATCCCCGCTCTTGGCTAGCGCCAACGGAGTCGTCATCCCCATCACCATTACTAGAAATAATGCACTTACGCACCACTGCCATCTCTTAGTCAACATGCACTCTCCTTGAATGTTTGAACCAGCTGTTTATAGCGAAGCGGATGCTAGTCCAATTACCTGAAAGAAGCAACCGCGCCAGGCGGATCCGGGCGATGCCGCAGGGTGCCCCACCTTTAGGTTCTCTGTAAGCTGGGATGTCATGCTGCCTACTTTGAGGTTTGCGCCCGATGCCCCACTCATTCGCGATGGCTGACTCACCTTTACGTTTTGTGTAAAGGTGCGAACCACTGCGTTCAGCGATCAACGTTTGTTTTGGGCTGCGTAGCGGCCCACAGTTGTGCCTCATCGTAGGCAGTCTTAAGCTGGGGGTCGGTCTTCCAATCGGCGAAGGACTGGCGCAGTCCTTTCTTCTCGAAGAGATGTTCTAAGATTCCATCCACTAATGCGCGCTTGATTCTTTCATCCCCAGCTCGGTACAGCTTCTCCATCCACTTCTGCCATTTCACGAATGATTCAGAGCTTCCGCCATCTCTCTCCCAGAGGTCCAACATGCAAGCTTGAACTTCCCAAGC
>JAFAWN010000179.1 GCA_019241735.1 Terriglobales bacterium | reverse complement strand
CGGGGCATGATGTCACGGTTCTTACCGGCTTTCCCAACCATCCAACTGGAAGGGTGCCGCCGGAGTATCGCAGAAAGTTCAGACGGCTGGTTGCCCGGGAGAACGACGGCAAGGTAAGCGTAGTCCGGACCTGGCTCCTGCCATTTCCTAACCGCAAAGCTTACGAGCGCATGTTGAACTACAGCTCTTTTTGTTTATCAGCGGCGCTCACCGGGCTTTTCCTTTCCCGGCCCGACGTTGTAATTGCCAGCTCGCCGCAGTTGCTGGTGGGGCTTTCCGGCTGGTACATCGCATTCAGTAAACTCGTCCCACTGATTTTTGAAGTACGCGATCTCTGGCCGGAATCCCTGGCAGCCGTGGGCATGGGCAAGCGAGATTCTGGACTCTATCGGTTGCTCTGGAAGGTCGCCAGCTTTCTATACCGTCGTTCCGATCACATTGTCGTCGTCACCCCCGCCTTCCGCGACTACCTCATGGAACACTGGCAAGTGCCATGTGAAAAAATCTCCGTTGTCGAGAATGGAGTGGAGACTGACCTGTTTCGACCGCAGGAACCTGACCCCATCCTTCGAAGTGAATTAGATTTGGAGGGCAACTTCGTAGTCGCTTACGTAGGCACGATTGGAATGGCCCACGGTCTTGAGACCCTGTTGGACGCCGCTGCGCTGTTACAAACGAAAGCTGCGCCGGTACTGTTCTTTATAGTGGGCGAGGGCGCTGATAGAGAACGCATTCAAAAATTGGCGGTTCGGCTGAAACTCCTCAACGTACGTTTTGTGGGTCAACAGCCCCGCGAAAAAATTCCCAGATACATGTGCGCAGCCGACGCATGTCTGGTTCTGCTCAAGAAGTCAGAAGTATTTAGGACAGTGATTCCCACAAAAATGCTGGAGTTTATGGCCTGCGGCCGCCCGGTAATTTTAGGCGTGGAGGGTCAGGCAAGCGATATCCTCCAAGCGGCGAATGGTGGGATTTCTATCGCGCCGGAAAACTCAACTGAGCTGGCGGATGCAATTCTGCGGCTGGCGGGCGATTCGCAGCTGAGCCAAACGATGGGAGCGAACGGGCGAAATTACATCCTGAATTTCTTCTCGCGTGGGAAGACGGCGGCGTCGTATCTGGAAGTCTTGCAGCGGGTAATCGGTAAAACTGCGTAATCAGTTAAAGATTTCCTAGGGATGTATAGCGACAATGCTGAGCGCGCTTGCGGTCTGGATAACCGCTTCCATCGAACGCTGAGCGGCTATTCTTCCCGCACTGCTGGGAACAAACAGGATGTCATCGGCCTGCAAAGGCACGTCCGGCGCCTTAGCCGTCAGAATCTTCTTCAACGGCACTTCGGTCTCAGTCATCCCACCCGCGCTTTTGTGGAGGATGCGCGCGCCGTTCAATTTGGACGTGCGCGTTGTACCTCCGGCAAGAGCAATCGCCTGAAGCACTGTGAGTTGCCCGCTGTCCATCAGGAAACCGCTTGGCCGCCCCACATCTCCGACGACGTACACGATATCGGCCTTTCTCACCACTACCGTGTCGCCGGGGAAAATAGGTACGTTGCTCTCCGGGCTATCTACAAGATTTCTGGTTAGTGGCACGACTATGGGCGCGTCCGCCGGATTCCTCCTGGTGATGGTGATACTGCGTCCGGCCTTCTCAGTCAGCCCGCCGGCGGCCGAGATTACGTTAAACAACCTTCGTTCCCCGAGAGCCGGATATACCCCTGGCCTCGCCACTTCCCCCAGTACGTTCACGCCTTGCGATGTGTATTCGTTGACGAACACAGATACATGGGGGCTTTTCACAAATCCGCCGGCGGCCAGCCGCTCCTGAATAAGAGCCTGGGCCTGATCCGCCGTCAGGCCTCCCACGTGTACGTAGTCAATCAGCGGCAGATACAGATTGCCATCGCTCCCCACGCGCGATTTGGTGGTTAATTCGGGAACGTTATAAACATTGACTTCAATCAGATCCCCGGGTCCCAGGATAAGAGCTGCGTTTGATGTGGACAGGTTTAAATCGCCGGTCGGAGCCGTTTCCGGCGACTTCGACCCATCAGCGGCAGGGAATTGGTCTTTGGTCGGCGGGTTGGGCGGATTTAGGGGAGTTTGTCCTGAGGCTTGGCCAATCCCCAAAATGAAGACCGCCGCAGCAATGGCAAGGATTCGTATTCCCGCGGGAAAGGACGGCACGGTGAATCCTCCAAAACGCCTGTTCCGGGACGAGAATTGACTGGACAAGAAAATAGAAACGGCCACCGGATCCGGATAAAGACTAAAGCTTGAGAACCCGAAAAATTTTAGCACATAGATTTTCGCCACAACCCCGGGTCGCCTGACGCTAGAGTTTTCCACAGGGGGCGATAACTTTAAAGGTGCACTCCCGAGTAAAAGAAGCCGCCCAGAGGTTATAGTGTGGTTAAGATATTCCCGAATCGGGAATGTTCTTGCAAACCGCACCTGTGGCTCAATTCGAGGGGTGATTGTTGACGCCGTTTTTCCTCGGAATCTTTGCAGCATCCCTACTGCTGTGCTTCATCCTGACGAAGTATGTGCGGGATATTGCCAACCGCCGCGGATGGGTCGCGGCCCCCGAAGCCAGCCGGCACCTGCACAGCACGCCTCTTCCGCGCCTCGGAGGAGTGTCAATTTACTTCTCGTTCCTTCTGACTTTGGGGATCGCACTGCTGTGGGCAGGGCATTATCCCGCGCTCAACCTGGGATTGACCCTTAAACCACTGATAACGATCCTAGTTCCTGGAACCTTGATATTCCTGCTTGGCGTTTATGACGACATCAGCCCCGTCGGGCCTTACTTTAAGTT
>JAFAWN010000142.1 GCA_019241735.1 Terriglobales bacterium | reverse complement strand
GCGTAAGTCCGCAGGTGTACGAAGGCCTCATCCCGCTGCCCTCTAGAGCAAGGACGAGAGCCAATTTGTAGGCTGCGCCCGCGGTGACATCATGCGAGGGGCCGAGAACCCGGCGCAGGCCTGCCAGCGCTTCCCTCAGAATCTTTTCCGCTTCCGGATAATTTTTTTCTTCGATGAGGACGTAACCCAAATTACCCAAGGTGAGCAAGGTGCTGGCATTTTCCGGACCCAGAGTTTGCCGTTGCGCTTCTAACACCTGACGATTCAACTTCTCGGCTTCGGAAAAACGCTTTTCGTAGTCCAGAACCATAGCCAAGGTACTCATTGCAACCAGTGTGTCGGGATGTTGAGGCCCCAACACTCGCCCGGCAGATTCAATCAACTCCTTCTGCATGTCTTCCGCGTCGGCGTAATTGTGCTCTTCTGTCAGGATACCTCCGAGATTGAACATATCCCTGAGCACTGAGGGATGATCGGAGCCGAGTGTACGCCGATCGATTTCGAGTGCCTCCCGGGCTGCCTTCTCTGCCTCCGGGTACTTGTTTTCATGAGTGAGAGTGTCGGCCAGGAGTGATAGCGCCGTCGCGGTCAACTGGTCTTGCGGCCACTTCCGCCTCGCCACTTCGAGTGCGTCCCGATTCAACTTTTCCGCTTCCGGGTATCGCGATTCAAATCCAAGAATCCTGGCCAGCTGCACCATTGAATCCACAGTGTCATGATGCTCGCGGCCAAGTACGTGGCGGCGAGCCTCCATAGTCTCCCGGCATAACTTCTCCGCCTCTGGGTAGTGACTCTCCGACAGTATTGCTGCGGAGAGATCCTGCTGCGATTGAAGAGTATCCGGGCTTCTGAAGCCAAGAATACGCTGTCGGATTTCCAGGGCGCGCCGGAACAGAGGCTCGGCTTTTGAGGTGAGCCCCAGGCTCTGATAGACCCTCCCCATCACATTCATCATCTGCGCTTGCAGCTCGGGGTCGTTCGCCAGTCCCGTGTCGATGTCTTTCGCGGATTTATCCAGAATCTCGCGCGCCCGGATGTCGTTGCCGCGTGCTTCACTCGGGTCTGAGACCTTGAACATGCCGGTCATAAATGTGGTGACGCGGTCGGCGCGATCCCGCTCCCGCGTAATCCGCCGCAACTGAAGCGCCTGCATCACCGCGAAAGCCATCAGCAGCAGCGCCATTGCGGTTGCCGCTGCCACCCCAAACTTGTGGCGCTGAATGTACTTTTTCGTCCGGTATATCCTGCTCGCCGGGCGTGCCACTACGGGGTCGTTTCGCAAGTAGCGGCCGAGGTCGGCACCCAGCTCGGAAGGGGCCCCATACCGACGGGTGCGGTCCTTTTCCAAAGCTTTCAACGTGATCCAGTCCAGGTCTCCTCGCAGCAGGCTCGCCAGTTGCCTTGGATCCGTGTTCCGCTGTTGCGCGGCGGTCGTCGAGGTTGGGCTCCCGCTGATTCGAGTGCTCGGACTGGGCGGATCCTCTTCGTGCAGCTGCCGCAAGATCACATGGAAAGGTTTCGCCTGCCACTGCTCCGCATTAAAGGGCAACACGCCCGCGAGAAGTTCATAAAGCACCACGCCCAGCGAATAAACATCTGTGCGGGTATCTACATCGGACACAGTGGGATCTGCTTGCTCCGGGCTCATGTATCCCGGTGTGCCCACCAACCCTCCGGCGCGCGTAACCAGCGTCTCATCCTCACCTTGCTGCGAGATGGCCTTCGCGATACCGAAGTCAATAATGCGCGGCATCGGCTTGCCATCGACTTCAACGACCAAAATGTTGGAAGGCTTCAGGTCGCGATGCATGATCGCTTTCTGATGCGCATGTTGCACCCCTTCACAGACCTTGATGAACAGGGATAGCCGCTCCTGGACTGAAAGATGCTTCTGGTCGGAGTATGTAGTGATCGGCAGGCCCGGCACATACTCCATAACAAAGTAGGGCTGACCTTCGGCAGTCGAGCCCGCATCGAAGACCTTGGCGACGGCAGGGTGATCCATGATCGCCAGCGTCTGCCGCTCCATGTGGAAGCGCAGTAAAGCGGAATCGTCGTAGCGCCCGGCTTTAATGATTTTCAGGGCAACCTGGCGCTTGACAGGCGCAGACTGTTCGGCCAGCCACACCTGCCCCATCCCTCCTTCACCGAGTTTGCGAATTAGCCGATAGGGCCCAATTGAGCCGAAAGCGGAAGATGCGACCACGGGAGTAGCGTCCCAGTCGAGGGTGGCTTCGGGATCCGAACTGGCGCCTGGGTTGCGGGGGCCTGCCCCGGATGTCGGGTCGCTCACACGTTCCTCGCTAAAAGAAGATGGAAATCGGCAGCGACTTTACCACCCCACGCGCAGGAAGTGCCACCGTGATGGATCCCGTCCCGGTCGTAAGAAGCGTATTGGAGAGAAACGCGGTTCGGCTTTCCCCGAGGTTCGCGCGCGAAGCACTCTCTCCCCGCATCGTTTCTGATCGGGACACTCACTTCCCTGATACGCCCGATTGTTCACTGTTTCGATTGAGCTGAACCCCTACTTATTCAGCAAAATGCGTAGTTTAGAGAGAGAAGCCTGCCCCTTTTTCGAGGGCAGAATTCAGCAACTCCAGCCGCTCTCGATATGGCCGAATACGAGCATTGGAGCATATGATCCGTTCGGATTCGCCGAGAACAGAGGCAGATAGCCGAGACTTCCGCAGCACTGTGACCTGGCGTACAGACGCGACTTTGATGTAATTGATTACCTTGCCGCGATTTGCCCGTCTAGGTCTCCATAGAGTTGGGCAAGTCTTAACCGGCCGGAGGTCAAGATGGCGACATTGAGAGCGGCGCAGCCATTGGCAGAAGCTTCTGCCCCAAGCCATGTTTCCACCGGCCTACTCACGAAGCTTGCGCCGAGGCACTCAGTCCTCGTTCGCGTGACGCACTGGATAACCACTCTCTGCTTTTTAATCCTACTCGTCACCGGCATCGAAATTTTGATCTCCCACCCGCGTTTTTACTGGGGTGAGACCGGCACCGTTTTGACGACCCCCTTGTTTCAATTGCCAATTCCTTCATCACGAAGATTGGTGCCGACGGGTTACGGTTATGTGCTGCCAGACCAGAACGGCTGGAGCCGCGCACTGCACTTTGAAGCCGCGTGGATCGCGGTGCTGACAGGCTTGTTGTACGTAATCTCCGGAGTGCTTACGCGGCATTTCCGAAAAAACCTGGCGCCGAGCAGGGCCGATCTCTCATGGCGCGCGCTCTT
>JAFAWN010000112.1 GCA_019241735.1 Terriglobales bacterium | reverse complement strand
GACCTGGATGCCCGCAGCGATCTGTTCTCATTCGGCGCAGTACTGTATGAAATGGCGACGGGAACACTGCCATTTCGAGGCGATACGTCGGCACTGATTTTTCAGGCGATTTTGGATCGCGCGCCGGTTCCTCCGATAAGGTTAAATCCCGACCTTCCGTTGAAGCTCGAAGACATCATCAACAAAGCCCTGGAGAAAGATCGGAACCTCCGGTATCAGCATGCAGCCGACGTGCGGGCCGACTTGCAACGGTTGAAGCGCGATACAGATACTGGACGCGCGGTCGCGTCAACTTCCGGCTCAGCGATCCCGGCATCTGACTCTGACGGCTTTGCTGAAGGGCATGGGTCAGTTCCGACCGGCAGTTCGGGATTGCGTGCCGCTGCGCCAAGCGCACCAGTTTCGGAGCCGCGAATGGCCGCAGTGCCCTCCGCCGTTTCATCCGCGGATGCTTCGCGTCCGGTTTCTTCCTCCTCAGGCCGGGTGACACCGGCTACGGAAATGCCGGCGGCGCGAAGGAGGTCGTGGATGCCCATGGCCGCCGCCGCGGTGGTCGTGACAGCGCTGGCGATCGCAGGGGCGCTCTACTACCGTTCGCGAAGCGCCCGGGCCCTTACTGGCAAAGACACACTCGTAGTGGCGGATTTTGCCAACACTACCGGGGACCCCGTTTTCGATGGGACGCTCGAACAGGCGCTTGCGGTGGATCTCGAGCAGTCTCCATTCCTTCAAGTCGTCCCCCGCTCTAGAGTGGCGCAGACCCTGGGGTTTATGGGACGCCAGCCCAACGAGCGTTTAACCACCGACCTGGCACGTGATTTATGCCAGAGGGTTGGAAGTAAAGCGATGCTGTCCGGGTCCGTGGCGAGCCTGGGCAGTGAGTATGTGCTCACCCTGAACGCCATTAACTGCCAAACCGGAGATTCGCTCGCCCAGGAGCAGGCGCAGGCGGCAAGCAAGGAGCAGGTGCTCACGGCGCTGGGTACAGCAGTTTCGAAATTGCGGGGCCGCTTGGGCGAATCTCTGGCTTCGATCCAAAAGTTCGACGTACCCATCGAACAGGTGACGACGTCATCACTGGAGGCGCTGAAGGCGTTTGCGTTGGGCAACGCAGAATTTGACCAGGAACGGGAGCTGCAATCCCTGAAGTTTTACAAGCGAGCGGTCGAATTGGATCCCAACTTCGCCTGGGTTTACGCGCGCATGGGTACCGTCTATGCCAATGCAGGGGAAAATGAGAAGGCGATCGAAGCTACACGCAAGGCCTACGAACTGAGAGACCGGGTCAGCGAGAGAGAGAAGCTGTATATCACCGAGCACTATTACCAGACCGTAACTGGGGAACAAGAGAAGGAGATGGAGGCCCTCGAGCTTTACCACCGCACCTATCCGAACGACCCGGTTCCATCAAACAATCTGGCAGTCGGATACCTAATGGTTGGGGACTTTTCTAAAGCGGCAGAAGAAGCCCGGGAAGCGATCAGGACTGATCCGAATTCTGCGAGTGGCTATATCAACCTGGCCTATGGGTACATCGGATCGAATCGGACCGACGAGGGATGGCAGACGCTACAGCAGGCGCTTGCACGATTTCCGAATGCAGACCTTTTGCATGGATATACACAAGTTGCGGCTTTGACCCTGGGGAAGAATTCCGAAGCCGCGCGCGAGCTTGCCTGGGCAAAAGGCAAGTCGGCTGAATGGTTTTTCCTTTTCACCCAATCCAAGGGAGTCCAGGAGCAGGGCAAGCTGCGGTCATCAGAGGAAATCGCGCAGCGTGGGCTGGAACTCGAAAGAAATCAGGGGCTGAAGGAGACAGCAGAAGGTCACCTGGGCTGGCTGGCGATGGTGCAGGCCGATCTCGGCGCGTGCGATCGGGCTCTACAAACCGCGGCGCCGCTCGGCTCCAGCGACGATCGTTCCGCGATTACTGCCGCGGCGTTCGTTTTTGCAACCTGCGGGCAAGGACAGAAAGCGGAATTCGGCGCCGCAAAATTGAACCAGCAATATCCACTGGATAGCTTCGCGCAGAAGTCTGAGATCCCTCAAATTCATGCCCGCTTGGACCTTCAGCGGCACAATGCGGCCAGAGCGCTCGAAGACCTCCGCCCTGCCGAAGCGTATCAGTCAGGATATGTGGAAGGCGGATTACCCCTGTATCTACGCGGGTTGGCATACCTTCAAAACAAAAAGGGCGCGGAGGCGGCGGCTGAGTTTCAACAGCTTCTTGATCACCGTGCAGTGTTTGCGCCATCCCCGTACCTGGCATTGGCAAGGCTTGGGTTGGGGCGGGCCTGCGCACTTACCGGCGATTCCGCTAAAGCGCGCACCGCTTATCAGGACTTCTTCACTTTGTGGAAAGAGGCTGATCCTGACATTCCTGTCTTAAAGGAAGCCAAGGCCGAGTACGCGAAGCTCCAGTAACAATTGAATCAGGAACGTAAAGGAAACCGTCCGCGCTAATCTTTCAGCGGGACCATGGTCTTATTGCCGCGGCAGAAGGTGGCAACCCGCTGTAACCCGCCCTCAGGCTCGGTCACCATCATGACCGGACCGTAACAGTACACCGCGTGGCCGTTCTCGGCGAGATACCAGCGTCCGCTTTCGCGCTTTGAGGCGGTGGATACGGGATCGACCGGCGAAGGCGCCGGTGCCGGCCGGGTGGCGGGAATCGTGAACATCAAAAGCAGCGTGGCAAGAGATTTCATTCGACCTCAGGTCTATATGGAATTCAAGCTTCTGCGTTCATCGGCTACATCGGAGGCAAATTTGGGCGGACCCTGAGGCGCCGCCTTTTGAGACTTGCCGGCAACCCGGTTTCCTTTGCCGTTTCCCGGAGCTGTTCCCTGAGGTGACTGGGGCCGGCCATTGGGATGCACTCGAGCTGCGGCTGCAGCATCGGCACGCTCTTTCTGGAACGCTTTGCCCTTCATTGCCGCCAGCTGGGAGCTGTCACTGAACAACTCCTGGATCAAACCACGCTGCGAGTCAATGGTTCGTCCCTGTTCGATTACCAGCAGGGTCATCAGGCTGTAGGAGAACAGGAAGAGCACAACCAGGATGGGAAGTGCGGTGAGTTTGGGCTTTCGAATAACGATCGTGTCGTTTCCAACTATGCTGACCAAGTGGCACCCCGATCTCACCCTAAATTTCCGGGCATACTCAGAAATGCACATCATGAGCCAATTCAAGTACTCCAGTTAACTCGTTAAAATAATTACACTTACTCATCGGGTAGCAGCTTTCTTGGCGCGCCGGAGTGCAACCCCGTGCACATTAAGGGCAACAGCTCTGTTACTTCCGGCCATGTCCTAACGGACAGACCCAGTGCTGTCCCTCCTCCAATCTCACTTCCCGTCCATGACCAGCTTGGCGATAGTGGCCAGCTGCATGTTGGACGTGCCCTCGTAAATTTTGCCGATTTTCGAATCACGCCAGTACTTTTCCACCGGATAATCTCTGGTGAAGCCGTATCCGCCATATATCTCGATCGCCAGCGAGGTTACCCGCTCCGCTACTTGGGAGGTAAAAAGCTTGGTCATTGCGGCTTCCTTAACAAACGGGATGCCGGCATCTTTCATGCGTGCCGCGTTGTATACCATCAATCGGGCGGCCTCGATTTCCGTGGCCATTTGCGCGATTTGAAATTGAATTCCCTGGAAACTGGCCAGGTTTTTACCAAACTGCTTGCGTTCCTGTGCATATTTGGTCGCATATTCCCATGCTCCCCGCGCCACTCCTGCCATCTGCGCGCCGATCCCGATGCGGCCGTCGTTGAGCGTCTCGATGGCGATCTTGTAGCCTTTTCCCACCTCTCCCAGGACATTTGACTCAGGCACCCGGCAGTCTTCGAGAATAAGCTCGCACGTCGAGGAGGCCCGGATGCCGAGCTTGTCCTCTTTCTTGCCGACGGTAAAGCCGGGGAAATCTTTCTCGACAATGAAGGCGGTGATGCCTTTGTACCCGGCAGCAGGATCA
>JAFAWN010000093.1 GCA_019241735.1 Terriglobales bacterium | reverse complement strand
GTTTTTTGCGCACATCCATCCAGTGATTCAACCGGATGGCTCGTTTCGGCAGGAAATACGCTTCCCCTATGGTGGGATGTATCGCCTTTTAGCGGACTTCTTTCCCTCCGGGTCTGTCCCGCAGTTGGCTGTCGGCACTCTCTTTGTTACCGGCAGGAGCGCTCCGGCCCGTCTGTCGCCGTCGCTCGCGCCCTGCAAGTCGGCCAACCTGACAGCCGGATTGCGGATCGATCCGGAACAACCCATCGCGGGTCTGGAAACGAAACTCTTCTTTTCTCTAAACCCTTCAGCAGGACTTCAGCCTTATCTGGGTGCCTGGGCGCACATGCTCGCGGCCAGCGAAAATCTGATCGATCTTCTGCATCTGCATCCGATTTTTGCAGACGGAAAATCCAATATGCAGTTCAACATCATTTTCCCCCGCGCGGGCCTATACCGAGTCTGGACCCAAGTTCAGCGCGAGGATGTCGTCAATACTCTGGTCTTCAACATTCCGGTGCAGGACCTGGCTTAGGTACCTTGGGTGTGGGACAGACGCTTTCGCCTGTCTGTTCCGCTCGCCGCCGTTTCGAGCGCAAATCTCAGCGGCGCTGATGACTCGATGACGGTGCCTTTGGGCAAGTTGAGGGGCCTGCGAAACAAAAAATTGTGCCGGTACTTGGGGTCAAAATGATAAAGCCACACCAGCGGCTCAATGCGCCCATCCGGCAGTTTTGCGATTACCCGCGCTGAATCGACCACCGTGTCAGTCAACGGATTGACGCCGGCTACACACAATCCTTCTTTCAACACATTCCGCGTCTCGATTGTTAGAGCATCCTCTACTGACGAACTCGAGACGGTTCGTGCTGGCGCCGGCAATTTGGGCAGCAGCGCCGGATTACCCTGTGGCGCGCCGCCGATCACCCATGCCGCGATGATCATGATATCTTCCTGGCCAAGTCCGTAATCAGGCGTCAGGTCCCCGAAGCCTTTGACTGCTCCCCACGGCGGCATTCGTCTCGTCAGCACCTGCTCTTTGATCCCCACTGCCCACGGTCGCACTTGCTCATAAGTCACCAGCGGGATCGAAGATTCTGCGCCGTGGCACGCAATACAGTGGCGAGCCAGAATCCGCGAAATGTCTCGCGTGAAAGTTAGATTCGTCGTTATGATGTCGTGAGCCGCGGCGCTCGTCGCGACCGGTAAAACAATTGCGGCCCACCCAATCGAGCGTGCGAAAACTGCTCGGTACTTCACCTTAAAAACATATCAACTCACTTCTCCATGGAAGCTTCTTCAGTAACTTTGTACTCATGGAGGCGAAAACAAGCGGCGGACAACGCGTCGTCGTGGTCCATCGCGGAGCGCGCGATGCCTATCAGGTCTCTGCGGCACTGGCCCGCGCCGGCCTGCTCGAACGGCTGGTTACCGATCTGTATTGGCCCGGCGATCGCCCGTGGGCTGTCCGCGTCGCAACGGCCTTGCCAAGCTCCGCCGCTCGTCTGCTCAGAGCGCGCCATCATCCGGACCTTCCCTCATCTCTCGTCCGGCAGACACCTGTCGCCGGCCTCACATCGTATCTGCTCGAAAAGGTCAACGCGGCTCCGTTCGCTTTGCGCCGCGGCGCTATCCGCTGGACAGACGCAACCCTCGGACGCACCGCCGGACGGATGGCTTCCCGCACTGGTTCACTGCTCCTCAGCTATAGCTACTACGGCTACGACGCGTTCCAAAGTTATGGGCAGCCGGGCGTTCTCTTTCAGCTTCATCCGCATCCACTCAGCGTGCGCCGCATCCTCGAGCGCGAGTTGGCCGATTGCCCCGACTGTGCCGCGTCGCTCCGCAAAGAATGGGAGTTGTCGCTGCCCCCGAAAGATTTCGAGCGTCTCACCGCAGAGAGCCGGATGGCCAAGTATTTCTTGGTCGCTTCTTCTTTTACCCGCCAGACGCTCATCGAAAATGGGGCGGCCCCGGAAGCGATCCGTGTTATTCCATACGGAGTCGACCTCGCACGCTTCGTTCCACCCGCCCCAAATGCCGGAATCTCCGCTCCGCTGCACCTGCTGTTTGTCGGGACCATCAATCAGCGCAAGGGCATCAAGTACCTTCTGGAAGCGCTGCGCCTGCTTGGCGGCGCTCCAGTTGACCTGACGGTCTGCGGCCGGGTTGTCGACGACCTTTCTCTGTTCCGGCCGTTTGGATCGCAGGTTCGGGTGCGCCCTTCGGTGAGCCTCCCCGAATTGCTCGGAGCGTACCACCAGGCCGACATATTCGTGTTTCCGTCGGTCGCCGAAGGTTTTGGCCAAGTCTTGCTCGAGGCGCTGGCCTCGGGGCTGCCGGTTCTCAGCACGACGCATACCGCCGCCCCCGATCTGATCGTCGAGGGCCGCGAGGGCTTCATTGTCGAGCCGCGCCGCCCGGATCTTCTAGCCTCCCGTATCGAATGGGCCATCGGGCACCGCGCCGAACTGGGCGACATGAAGATCGCCGCGCGCCAACGCGCTGAGCATTTCACCTGGGCACGATTCCAAACGGGCGTGGTCGACGCGGTATGCGGTTTAGTGGGCAAGCATTAACTGAGTGTTAATGGGCAAGCATAACTGAGTGTTGAGGAAACGTTCAATACCGAAGCTCGATCTAAACTAGTCTAAAGACTTCGTTTGCGCGGAGTCCGGTGCGCCTAGCACCAGGCTGCTCTTCCTATAATCAGCGTGACAGAAGAATCCAACCACGTCTCTACCCACGCTTGGCGTGATCGCCTGCAGGCACTGAAGAACGTCCCACCGGTTCTTCGAATCGTT
>JAFAWN010000358.1 GCA_019241735.1 Terriglobales bacterium | reverse complement strand
TCAAATTCCATAGCTTCTGCTATTTCGCAGTTGACGGATTTTAATCGGTAGATGATGTGGCCCGGCTAATTCTACATCCATTAACCAGGGATTTCGGGATTGGTGTATCGCGCCCCAATTTCGGCGGATACCTTGAGCAGAACGTCGAAGGATTTTAGCGGTGGCAGGGGTGCTCCCCGCTCGGTTAATGCCTCCACCACCTTTTCTGTAGGAATATTTCCCACCAGCTGGTCTTGGGCAAAGGGGCATCCCCCAAGACCACCCAAAGCGGAATCGAATCGCCGGCAGCCCGCGTCATAGGCGGCTTGAATTTTGTTTATAGCTTCATCAGCACGGCTGTGGAGATGAACGCCGATGTCCAGATAATGATATTTAGCCAGGACGGCGGAGATCACCTCTTGAATTTGCTCCGAACCCGCCATTCCAACCGTGTCAGCCAGGGAAATGGTACGAATACCATAGGACTCGAGCAGCTCGACGGCATCAGTAACTTCGGAAACATTCCACTGGTCGCCGTATGGATTTCCAAAGGCCATCGAGATGTACACCGCGGCATCGAGGCCGGCATCCTCGCCTTTATTTTTGATCTTCTCCAACTCGTCGATGGCGTCTTCCAGGCTTTGGCGCTGATTGTTCTGCAAAAATGTTGGGGAAATCGAATAGGGGAAGCCCAACGTCCGCACCGCCTGGGTTTCGATTGCTCGTTGCGCGCCCTTTTCATTGACTACAATTCCGATAATTTCGACGTCATCCGGCGGATCCAGTTCCTTCAGTACTTCTTCGGAGTCGGCCATTTGCGGCACCGCTTTGGGCGAAACAAAAGAAACCGCATCGATATGCTTGAACCCGGTCGCTATCAATGTGCGTAGATACTCAGCCTTTATGTGCGTTGGGATTTGACCAGGCAATCCCTGCCAGGCATCCCGCGGACATTCGATGAGCTTGACCGGATCGGGCATTTTCAAGGGGTGGCGCAGGATCAGGTTTGCAGGACTCCGACTTTAAATTCGGCCACGTCTGGATTGAGCGCCGCCGCCTCCAGAGCTTGCATCACCGCCTCACGGGTTTCCAGCGGATCGATAATTTTGTCGATCCACAGCCGGGCGGCGCCATATCGCGGATCGGTTTGCTCGTCATAGGTCCGTTTCACCGACTCGTAGAGTTCCTTGCGCTCATCCTCGCTTAGTTTTTTCCCGCTGCGTTCCAGTTGTTTGATCTTGATTTCAACCAGAGTGCCCGCGGCCGAATCGCCGCCCATCACTGCATACTTCGCAGTCGGCCAGGCAAAGACGAAACGGGGATCGTAAGCCTTACCACACATAGCGTAGTGGCCGGCGCCAAAAGATCCGCCAACGATTACGGTGATCTTGGGCACGACTGAGTTGGCGACCGCATTCACCATTTTTGCGCCGGCTTTGATGATTCCGCTCCACTCAGCGTCACGGCCCACCATGAATCCATTAACATCGTGGAAAAAAACCAGGGGAATGAGATTCTGGTTGCAGTCCATGATGAACCGCGCCGCCTTCTCGGCCGACTCGGTGTAGATTACGCCGCCAAACTCCATGCGCTTGCGGCCTTCGTGGTCAGTTGCCTGGGCATGCAGCTTTTGATTCGCAACAATGCCTACCGCGAAGCCGCTAATGCGCGCGTAGCCGCAAATAATAGTTTTCGCGTATTCTGCCTTATATTCATCGAATCGGCTGCCGTCGATAATGCGCAGCAGAATTTCCTTCATGTCATAGGGCCGCCCCGGGGAAGAATCGTAGATGCCGTAGATTTCTTCAGCCGCGATCGCGGGAGATTCAGGTTTCTTTCGGTCCCAGGGAGACTGACGTCGGTATCCCCATTTTTCAACGATCGAGCGAATATTTGCGAGACAGCTTTCGTCTGTGGGGTGACGGAAATCCACTGTGCCGCTCACCGCCGAGTGCATGGCCGCTCCCCCAAGTTCCTCGGCAGAAACTTTTTGCCCAATCGCCGCCTGCACTAGAGCCGGGCCTGCCAAAAAAAGGCCGCTACCGTCCGTCATCAGCACGTGATCGCACATCACCGGAAGATAGCCTCCCCCGGCAACGCACATACCCATGATTGCCGCTATTTGAGGAATGCCCATGGCGGACATGACAGCGTTGTTGCGGAACACGCGCCCGAAGTCATCGGTGTCGGGAAACACGTCCTCCTGCAACGGCAAAAATACACCTGCGGAATCGACCAGATAAACGGTCGGAATGTGGTTTTCGATCGCAATGTTTTGCGCGCGAATAACTTTCTTCGCCGTCATAGGGAAAAAAGCCCCGGCTTTGACGGTTGCATCGTTGGCGATAATCATTACCAAACGAGTATGGATGCGCCCCAGCCCCGTGAGCACGCCGGCGCCTGGAGCGCCGCCCCATTCTTCATACATCCCGGAAGCCGCGTAAATGCCCAACTCAAAAAAACTGCCCGGATCCAGCAGAAGATTAATTCGCTCACGCGCCGTCAGCCGTCCCTTCGCATGCTGATTTTCGATCGCCTTCGCGCCGCCACCTTCGCGTATGGTTTCCTCTTCGTTACGCATTTGCGAGACCAGGCTGGCCAGAAAACGCATGTTGGCCTCGAAGCCGGCTGAAGTAGCATCAATGTGGGTTTGCAGGGTTGGGGAAACGGGCGGGGGCATCAATTCGGTGCGGTCAGCCATGGAATATACGTTTCATTCGACTCGCGCGAAGCCGATCAGCCCGCAGCGGGCACTCCGCGCGGTTTCACATTTGCCCGGATAAACTGCACGATGCTGTCCATAGAAGTGCCGGGCTGAAAAATCGCGGATACCCCGATTTTCTTGAGGTTCTCGATGTCCTGGTCGGGAATGATGCCTCCGAGAACTACAAGAACATCGTCCATCTTATTTTGCTTCAGCAGATCCATGACTCGCGGGACGATTGCGTTGTGCGCGCCGGAAAGAATGGAAAGCCCGATCACGTGAACGTCTTCCTGTAACGCCGCGGTGACAATCATTTCCGCCGTCTGGCGAAGGCCGGTGTAGATGACCTCCATTCCCGCATCGCGCAACGCGCGCGATATGACCTTGGCGCCGCGGTCGTGACCATCCAGGCCTGGTTTCGCCACTAGGACGCGAATTTTTTCCTCAGCAGCCATGGAGTAATTTAAACACGAAAGGCCGGGCTGTACCTAAATTGTCTTAATGTCCAGACTGCGCCACAGATACCAGCAGGCCACACTGCGGTACGGCTCCCACAGCTTTGCAATCTTTCCCATCTGTGCCGGCTTCGGCATTTTGCGCTTTTTGTAGTGCTTCATGATTGCCATCCGCACGCCGAAATCCCCGGTCGGCAGAACGTTCGGACGACGCAAAGAGAACATCAGGAACATGTGCGCGGTCCACACTCCGATGCCTTTCACCTGCGTGAGGCTGGCGATCACTTCCTCGTCGGACATTGCGGGGAAGCGTTTGAAGTCAAGCTCTCCCCGGTTAGCACGTTCTGCGAGATCCCGCAGGTACGAAGACTTCTGCTTGGACAGGCCCACGCTTCGCATTTGTTCAGGTTTGAGCTTAAGAATACCCGCGGGGGTGACGGGATTCCCGGCCAGGGCGGCGAAGCGGTCGAAAATTGTTGCCGCAGCCTTGCCGTTTAATTGTTGATAGACGATAGATTGCGCCAGGCTATGAAAAACCGGCTCGCCATAGTCCATGCGAAATGGCCCGACGCGCTTAATGATCGCGGCGAGAACGGGGTCTGATTTCTTCAGATGGCTTACGGCGCGGCGCATGGGCTAAGTAATGCTGAGTTCGGTATAAATACCGTAAACCTCTTTCAGCGCCTGACAAATCTCTCCGACAGTGGCGTACGCGCGCGCGGCTGCCACGATGTACGGCATGGTGTTCGCCGCAGAGACGTGCCCATCCGTGCCGGCCCGCGGTTCTTGGGCGGCGGCTTTCTTTAGCGCATCGAGTGTCCGCTGGACTTCTTCGTTGGAGCGGCGGGCGCGCAACTCCTTCAGCTTCGCCGTTTGATGTTGTGCGACGCTTTCATCGATGTACAGGGTGTGCGGAGACTCCTCTTCGACCGTGAAACGGTTCGCGCCCACGATGATCTTCTCTTTTGCTTCCACCGCCCGCTGGTATTGGTACGACGCTTCGGCAATTTCTTTTTGCGGATACCCGCGTTCAATTGCCTTGACCATTCCTCCCATTGCATCCAGTTTGCCGAAATAATCGATCGCACCCTTTTCCATTTCCAGGGTCAGGTGCTCCAGAAAATAAGAGCCGCCCAAAGGATCGACCGTCTGAGTTACCCCGCTCTCGTAGGCAATAATTTGCTGGGTTCGCAGGGCAATGCCCGCAGCCTGCTCCGTCGGTAGCGCGAGCGCCTCATCATAAGCATCGGTGTGCAGGGACTGAGTTCCCCCCAAAACCGCCGCCATCGCCTGGAGCGCTACCCGGGCGATATTATTCATGGGTTGTTGCGCGGTGAGGGAAACACCGGCCGTCTGGGTGTGGAAGCGCATCAGCCAGGTGCGCTGATTTTTAGCATGGAAACGGTCTTTGGTGAGCTGATACCAAAGCTTCCTGGCGGCGCGATACTTGGCGATTTCCTCAAAAAAATCATTGTGCGCATTGAAAAAGAAACTAAGGCGCGGGCCGAACTCATCTATTTTCAATCCGCGGCGTAACGCCCATTCAACGTACTCCACGCCGTCGTAGACGGTAAATGCCAATTCTTGCAAAGCCGTGGAGCCTGCCTCGCGAATGTGGTAGCCGCTGATAGAAATCGTATTGAAGCGCGGAGTGTACCGCGAACCGAATTCGAATGTATCTACCACCAGCCGCATGGAGGGTGCCGGCGGGTAGATATATTCCTTCTGCGCAATGTATTCCTTGAGGATGTCGTTTTGAATAGTGCCTGAAATTTTGTTCCAGTCGGCCCCCTGTTTTTCCGCCACCACCAAGTACATCGCCCACAGGACTGAGGCCGGCGAGTTTATCGTCATCGATACTGTAGTGTTCGCGAGGTCGATGCCGCGGAACAGGATCTCCATGTCTTCGAGCGAATCAATGGCGACCCCGCACTTGCCCACTTCGCCTTCCGACGCCGGATGATCGGAATCGTATCCCATCAAGGTGGGCAGATCGAAAGCTACCGATAGCCCACTGCCTCCGTGCTCCAGCAAATACTTGTAGCGCTTATTGGTTTCCTCAGGCGATGCGAAACCGGAAAACTGGCGCATCGTATAAAGCTTGCCGCGGTATCCGGTCGGATGTATTCCGCGAGTGAAAGGAGGCTGGCCAGGGAATCCCAGATATTTCTCGACGCTCCAGTCTTGCGGAAGATCGGCAGGAGTATAGAGACGCCGGATGGGAAGCCCGGAGATGGTGGTAAAGCGCGCGTTGCCATGTTCGTCGAGATTAACGCCGGAGGCCGCACCGATAGGCTTCTCCGGAGACTTCTCGAGGCTGGGGGCCAGTATCGTCTCCTGCCATTGTTTTTCGGCCAGCGAAGGAAATCTCTCCTCCGATTCATTCGTCGCAGCAATTTCCGCGACGGTTGACTCGTCAGTGGTCTTCCGCATAGGCGATATCGTCTGGCTTGATGATATGAGCAAAACCTGCCCGCGAGCAAGACGCAGTTTTATGCCGTACGTGCCTTTTGGCGGCCTAATTCCCAGGCTTTGGCGTATTTCCAGGAGACGTAAGCGGCATGGTTAAGATGAAGGAGCAAGCCTTCACGGCCATCAAGAAATCCCAACCGCAGAAAATAATTGTAGATAAAAGTCAGCAGCGGCCGCAGCACAATGTTGATGACGCTGAAACTGGTTACGCCATTGGCCACGGCCAACTCTGCTCCCATCGAAGAATAACTGTTCATATGGTCGATGTAGCCGCGAAGAGTTGGATATGCATCGTGGCGCAATGCGTGCGGCAGCGTTCCAGTCGGCCCATTAACTTTAATAGTGGGGTGGGCGCCATACTCCTCAAATTTCCCCGCGCCTCGCCGGATCAGACGCAGCTTGGGGTCAGG
>JAFAWN010000269.1 GCA_019241735.1 Terriglobales bacterium | reverse complement strand
TTAAAGCTCTGGATACTGCTGCGAAGTCTTGGCCGCTCGTAACTTTGAAGCAGCTTCATTCCGATCTCATCCATACTGTGTCCGGACCGTTTACGGAGCCTGCCGCCGGGGATGGATTGATAACCGACCAACCTGGGCTTTTACTTGGGATTCTTACCGCGGATTGTCTTCCCGTGATCGTTGCGGATTCGAAGAACAAGGCGATTGGAATTTTTCATGCCGGATGGCGGGGCACCCTGAAGCGTATCGTCGAAAAAGGACTCGCCGAAATGCAGCGCCGCTTCGGCACATCACCAGATAACGTTAGAGCCGCCATCGGTCCGGGCATTCACCGATGCTGTTACGACGTGGGTGCCGAAGTGCGCGAGGAGTTCCACTCCCAGTTCGACTATGCTGAAGCTCTTTTCGAGGAGACCGAGGTGCACGACCCGGTTCGCGAGAAATACCCGCTTCTATTTATGACGGCGCGCCCGCCAGGACATGGCCCCAACCAGTCGAAAATCTCGTTGGATCTGGTTGCTGCCAACCGCCGCCAGTTGCTCAACGCGGGAGTGGCCGCGGTTAACATCGGCGCGTCGCCTTTGTGCACATCCTGCCAGACAGATATGCTCTTTTCCCATCGCGCCGAGCATGGAGTCACCGGCCGGATGATGGCAGTGGCCGCAATCCGAGCTGGCCGCTGAGCAGCACTTCTTTGCGCCATAGCTCTCTGCTTGTGCGCTTCTTCATGGTATGGTAGTTTTCGCGAATCCAAGCTGGGAAGAGGAGTTTTCGTTGCTCGCGGAGATTGTCAAAATCAGCAGCGATCAACCAGAACCATCGCTGGTCCGCTACGCGGCCGACCAGATCCGCGCCGGCGAAGTCCTTGGCATGCCCACCGATACTTTTTACGGGCTGGCCGCCGACCCCTTCAACTTGCGCGCGGTGGATCGGGTTTATGAAATCAAGACCCGCTCCCGTCACAAGCCACTCTCTTTGCTGATTGAAAGCCTCGATCAGGCGGAAGAACTGGCACAGGGTTTGACCGATGAATTTTATGCGCTGGCGAACCATTATTGGCCCGGCCCGCTCACCGTAATCGTGCGCGCCTCTTCAAGTTTGCCACTGAAAGTTACGGCAAACACCGGAAACGTGGCGCTTCGGGTTCCGAATGCCAAAATTCCGCTGGCGGTGGTGCGCGCCGCCAAAATTCCGGTTACCGCTACTTCAGCCAATCTTAGCGGCGCGTCTGAATGCACTACAGCGGTAGCCGTCAGGGAACAACTCGAAGAGCGGATTGGGATAATCGTGGATGGAGGCACCTCTCCGCGGGACATCCCTTCTACCATCGTAGATCTAACCGACGAGCGCGAGCGTTGGAAAATTATGCGGGAAGGCGCCATTCCTGCTTCCGAAATTTCTAGCTTCTTTGCGAAGGGATGAGGGTAGCTGCAGTTAAAGTCCGCGACCCGGGAAACTGGCCCCTTCCGCTCCTGGTGCTGGCTGCCATTTTTCTGCTTTATATCTGCTCCATCAGCGCTCGCATCGTGGGCGCAGCTTCCCTGCAACAAGACCAGCCAGCTGATGCCATTGTGGTGTTCGGAGCCGCCGAGTATTCGGGGCGTCCATCTCCAGTTTATCGGGCGCGCCTCGATCATGCTTTCGAGCTTTTTAGGCGAGGTCTGGCGCCTGTAGTGATCACAACCGGCGGCGCCGCGGCCGACCCGACCTTCAGTGAAGGCGGAGTAGGACACGACTATTTAATGCATCGCGGAATTTCCGAGCCGGACCTGATTGCTGAAACCCAGGGGTCCGACACTGCCCAATCCGCGAAACGAGTGGGCGCAATCTTGCGAGAAAACCATATGCACACCTGCCTTGTGGTCAGCGACGCTTATCATGTATTCCGCATTCGCAAATTACTCGAGCATGAAGGAATCCAGGTCTTCGTTACCCCGCGTCCTGAATCGCGGCCCCATTCGGTTGGGCAAAAGCTATGGGCGTTATTGCGTGAGTCCGCGAGTTACATTCTTTGGCAGTTAGGGATTCCGGCGTGATTATTAGGAGCGCAGGATGGAAATCGAAGTTGTGTCTGCTAGGGCGCGGACAATCTTGTCCGCTTTAGTGCCCCGGCAGAAATGTAGTACATCGCCGCAGCCGATGTCACCAGCCCATCCTCTTTCGCAATTCCGTGATGTGGGCGACGTGATGCTTTCCGTGCCAGGAATATAAAGCCAGGTTTTTCTCGAGCGGCACCGCCCCCTGTTCCGGGTGTTGGAAAGTTCGTTTCCAATCCTCCGGAGATAGTGAACGCAGCAGGCCCACCCAGCGACGGTGCAATGAGTCCAGCATGGTCAGTGAAACCTCAATCGGCGTTGACCGGGAATCCTGCAGCTGCGCCCATCGCGCCTCGTCATAAGGTTTTATGGTTGGGTTCTCCTCCGTGAGCGCGAGTTTCAGACGCACATACGCGTTCAAATGACTGTCAGGCACATGGTGGACAACCTGCCGCACCGTCCAGCCACCATCCCGATACGGAGTATCGAGTTGCTGATCGGATAAGCCCTGGATGGCAGCCCGCAACTCTTGAGGGGTGCGCTCGATCGAGGCGATGAACTCTCCCCGCTGCTCGTCGCTGGGCGGCCCAGCGTAATGGAACTTCCCGATGGGAAATCGAAGAGCGTCAGTTGCCGGATCGTGCTTAGTGGGAGGGGTCTTGTTAGAGGCAGTCTTGGTCGCATCGCTCATGCAGCCTATTTTATCAGCGGCAGGTTATCTCACCAGGGCCAGAATGCGCACCGGAGCGCTTAAGCCATTTTCCAACTTGTCAGGAGCGATCATCGCAATTGCGCCGCGGGCCGGAGCCCGATCGAGATTGGCAACGTTGTCCAGCTGATAGACGCTATGCGAAAGGGTGTACTGATAAACCGCCGAATTCTTCGATGCGGCTGGCGCGACGCTTAGGGTGTCAATGCCCAATCCTATGACGTTCCGCCCTTCGGTGAGGAATTTCGCGGCGTCCGGGGAATAGCTGGGAAAATGCATCGCTCCCCGTTTATCGGCATTGCCGTAGGTCTGAGCAGACTTCCATTTTGATTCCCAACCAGACCGCGCCATCACTATTGCGCCCATTGGAATCGGACCGTTCTCCTTTTCCCATTGAATAAGGTCCGCCATCGAAACCTGATAGTCGGGATTACTTTTTACGCCAGTCCGCACATCAAGCACCACCAGCGGGGCGACTAGCCGCGCAGGAGGAATCTGGCCCACGGTCCACAGGCTGCTTGCGTAGTTGGCGGGCGCCTCAATGCGGGTCGCGAGAGGTGCAGTCTTAAGAGCGGCAAACTGCGAAGTATGCTGGCTTGAGACCGGGTGGGTGAGATCGATGACGTCGCGGAATTCAGCCACCGGCTCTACCGATACGCGTCGTTGTCCGAAGACGAAAATCGCCACCGCCAGAACGCATCCGGCTACCAGCGCGCGGGTACTGATTAAATCTCCAAGTTTCATTGCGATTTCAAACCGTTACTCAGATTTAGATTCTCCAAAGTCTGCTTTGGATGGACTTTCCTGCTCCCTTTTCACGGGATGCTGCCCTTCTGAATTATCTACTGTGGGAAATAAACCTCGTAAAACCTTCGGACATGGCCTGCCGAATAACCGCATCACCGGCCAAAGCAAAATAGGAAAGATGCAATCAGCGCTGTGATCAATGCCGCGATCAACGTTCCGAGAAGATTTACCCAGTTGTTATTCAACATCCGGCGGCGTTCCAACGTGGCGCCGAGAATACTGTCGACGAGCATTCCTGAGGACGCTGCAAACATTGAGATGGAAAGGCCGCGCAGCGAAATCAGCTGAGCCACGAAACACACCAGGCTGATTGCTCCGGCAGCGGCAATGCCCGCAAGCGTCCCGGTGATGCTGACGCCACCATCGGTTCCGGCAGGCACCGGTTGCCATGTCGTAATCAGTCGTGGATTGTCGTCCAGTTGCCCCACTTCGCTGGCGACTGTGTCCGCTGCCGCCTCGGAAAGTGCCGCTGCCATCATCAGCAGAAATATTTCGTGGTGAAAGCCGATTGCCGAAAAGACGGCGGCACCTGCCGCCACTCCCAGATTCGCCAGCACTTGGGACGCCGACCGGCCTGCGCGCTGCTCAGCTGTGCCTAGTTTTTGCTTCCGTGAATAACCGAGGCGGGTGGCAGCCCAAGTCACTGCGAAAACCGCCACCAACGCGAGAAATCCGCCCCAGCCGGCGCCGTAAAGCAGCAGAAAGCCTACGATCGCCCCTGCTGCCGCCCCCGACGTGCTCACGCCCTTGACCAACCTACCGGCAATGGCAAAAATCAGACTAAAGCACGCTAATAGGCCTAATTTCGCTCCGTACCACGCCATCAATTGCGGCCCTCGAAGTAGATATATGTGATAAGCCCTGCATTATCAGCAAATCATCCAAAAATCGCGATCCTCTTCCTCGAACCAAGTTGCTTACTACCACGGGGGGGGGCCAATGTTTCTGCCTTCAATATGTGGGGCTTTGTTCTTTGGATTCCCATGTTTTCCCCCGATATGCATCCAAAGAAGAGTTCGCTAAACTGAGCGGGCGAGGTCCAATGGGTCACCCAGGGACAACAGGAGTCTAAAAATGGCGTCTTCGGTCTGGTCTGGATATCTTACCTTCGGTTTGATTTCAATGCCGGTCCGGCTCTTCTCCGGCGCGCGTAGCTCGGGAATATCGTTCCATATGCTGCATCGCGATGATCTCACGCGGGTTAAGCAGCAACTAATTTGTCCAGCCGACAACCGCGTGGTCGAGCGCAGCGAAATTGTGAAGGGATACGAATACCGCAAGAACGAATACGTCGTAATCGAACCCGAGGAAATCAAGAAGATCGAGCCTAAGACCGCTAAGACAATGGAGATTCTTGAATTCGTAAAGGCGGACGAGGTGGACCCGGTTTATTTCGAGTCGTCCTACTACATGCTGCCGGAGGAAGCCGGCCGCCGTCCCTATGCTCTGCTCACCAAGGCGCTGGAGGAGAGCGAATATGTCGCTATCGCCAAGCTAACCATGCACAATCGCGAATACACGGTTTTCTTGCGCCCTCGCGACGGAGGGTTGATGCTCCATACCATGTACTACGCCGAAGAGGTGCGGGAAGTGGAGGGGTTTGGCGCGCCCGACGTCGAGCTAAAAGACTCGGAAGTAAAAGTGGCCCACCAGTTGATCGAGGCGTTGGCGGACGAGTGGAAACCCGAGAAATATCACGACACTTTCCAGGACAACTTAAAGGGCTTGATCCAGGCCAAACTCGAAGGCGGCACCATTGCCGAAGTGGAGAAACCCAAGAAGCTGGCTCCGGTGGTTGACCTCATGTCCGCTCTGAAGCAGAGCCTGGCACAGATGGAAGGCAAAAAGAAGCCAGCAGCAACCACCCGCACCATGCCCCGCCGCGAAGCCGCAGCTGCTTCAGCATCGGGGAAGAAGTCCCGGCGAAGCTAAGGGGAAAAACACCTACTTTGAAACGTCCCGCCTCCAGGGCCTCCCGTTGTCGGCTCTCAGTTTGAAAGGCTTCGCCTAAGCTGACGCTTGCGCCCACCCAAGTCGGATGCCTCTGCGGTCCACTGCAGTGGTAGCGCTGCCCGCATCCAACCACTAGAATAGGAAATCCTTTAAGATCAATTACTCTTACGGTTGGCCATCGAAAACTAATGTTCCTATATTCCTACGCGCACAACTCTGTCCGGCGGCCGGATGCGTTCTCATGGCACACCCTCCGTTTTCTGCTGACCTTGTGCGCATTTGCCACGATTCTCATCTTCAGCGCGAGCTGCGGAGAAACCTACCGCCCCGTCGCTACCCCTATCACCCCGAACCCGCCAAACCCTTCAGGGGCCCATCTTGTTTACGTACTAGCGGATAACGGCCCGTCCAATCGAGGTACCGCCAACACTCTCGACGTCTCAGGCGATACCTATCAGGGCGTAGCCAAAGTGGGGCTGCTACCGGTGCATGCGACGCTGACGCCGAATCAAAGCAGAGTCTACGTTGCTAACCGGGGGGACGACACAGTCTCGGCTTACACTGCGTCGAATCCCTTTTCCGTGCTGACGATCAGCATGCCGGCAGGCTCAATGCCAGTGTTCGTTCACACTACGCAGAATGACAAGGTTTATGTCGCAAACTACGGGGCGGGCACGGTGGCCGCGATTGCTACAGCGACGA